>PBMH01000001.1 GCA_002722515.1 Alphaproteobacteria bacterium
CGATCAGGGGATCGACACCCCGGATGATGCGGCTATTCTAACGCCGCCGCCGGGCAAGGCTTTGGTCCAAACAGTAGACCAGTTTCGTGCCTTCATCGATGATCCCTATCTGTTCGGTAGGATCGCTGCAAACCATTGCCTTGGCGATATATTCGCCATGGGGGCCGACGCTCATTCGGCACTCGCTGCGGTGATGCTGCCTCATGGTGACGACAACAAGACGTCCGACGATCTCTACCAACTTCTCGCAGGTGCTACCGAAACCCTAGCCGAGGCCGGTGCCGTACTTGCCGGCGGCCACACCGGCGAGGGCATGGAAATGGCGTTCGGGCTGACCATCAACGGCTATGCCGACCGAAGCGTAATCCTACGAAAAACAGGACTCACCGTTGGCGACGCGCTGATCCTTACCAAACCTATCGGCACCGGCATTCTGTTCGCCGCCGACATGCGTGCCAAGGCCAGCGGGGAAGATGTCAGCCGGGCGTTCGAATCAATGCAACGCTCAATCGCACCCTGTATCCCAGTTGTACGGCAATATGGGGCATCAGCCGGCACCGACGTCACGGGTTTCGGCCTGGCAGGCCATCTTCTCGAAATGCTCAACGCATCCAATGTCGATGCGCAGATTCAGCTGGATGCGCTGCCAATACTGCCGGGTGTTGCTACGCTGGTCACCCGAGGCTATGAGAGTACACCTCGGTCAAGCAATGAGGACGCTGTCGGTAATGCAGTCCCCTTTTCGCCGCACCCAGCCTTTCCGCTGCTGTTCGATCCGCAGACAGCGGGTGGGCTCCTATTCGGTCTATCCTGCGACCAAGCCGAGGCCTGCCTAGCAGAACTGCGCAGCGGCCCTGCACCGGATGCGGCGATTATCGGACGGGTCACCCCGAGACAGGGGGCAGTCGGCTTGCTCGGTTACACGGACGCCTGAATCACAAAACAAAAAAGTCAAACGGGCGGGGAGAGCTTTCTTTTTGGAAAATTGGGCGTCAGCCGTGGATTGTACGGTGTCGTTGATGGGATGGGACCATGGCGGTCGGCGCAAAAGCTTTAAAGCCCGGATCCTTACTCTCCATCGCCCAGTTACGGATCTCGATTAGCACTTTGCCCAACGTCGTCTCGCCCCAAAGCCAGTTCCCGATTTCCACGTCGGTGACCCGTTGGTCAGGACGCGCGATTGCAGATTCCATATAGTAGTAACGAATGTCATCTGCCATCTGCTTGAAAGCTAAAGCTAAAGGCTTACCCTCGATCGGCGACGCCGCACCCTCTCGGTTAATGACCAAGTCGGCTAGGAAGGACTGGATTTCCCCCGGCTCCTTGCCCGAAATGCCGAAGTTGGTCCGACCGTCACGGACTTGCTTAGACTCCTCGTACCAAGGCTTCAGCAGCGCAATCTCCTGCAGCAGAGCCTGCTCTAGGATATCCTGATCGCTGACATCCTCGATCGGAGTAGAAAAGTTGACCGGGCAGGCCCAGCCGTCGGGCTGCGCGTCGGCACCCGGCGGAGAATCCGGAAAATCCTTGAGCACAGGCCCGGACCCTTTCTCCAGCAGCTCCAGGCAATCACGCAGCACGCGGCGCTGAAAATCTGGTTCGTTAGGTGCGCCAATGGGCCGGCCAAGTTCGAACGGTACGACAAGCGCACGCGGCGGTTTTATTTCTTCCACATGCTTGCGCACCAGCGCGAGTAGCGTCGTCGGAATACCTTCGTCTTCCAGATAATGGGCAAGCCCGCTCACGGCGCGCGTGCATTGGGGTCAGACAGGGACGAGAACAACCGCGTCAACATTGTCTGCCTTAAGGACGTTAGCGAGATCGCGCGCGATTGGCTCCATAACCGTGGGCGGGGTCGCTCCCATGAATGAGAAATGCCGGCTCGCCACCGAGCTGACTACGCCCTCGTCCGCGAGCTCACGCAGGCGGTCGACAGGGAAGGAGGTGTTCACATCTTGGTAGAAACCGCTGCGATCGAAGTTAGTCGACAGGTGGCTCATAACCAGATTGTTCATGTCGTACTCGTCGGGAATGATCCGGTAGTCGCCGGCACCCGGCGCGAACGGATCGTCTTCGCGACGATGCAAGCCCGCAGTCGAAATCAGTGCCACCCGACATTCGTCGACCGGCTTGGGCGTAGTCCATGGCGTGTCGCCATATTCGGGCAGTTCCTGATTAATAAGCGCCTCGCGCAGATGATCAGGCATTTCGCGCAGATGAACCATACCTCTCCCTTCGTCAGAATTTCCTGAACTCTACCAGTCGTCCCAGCAACCAACAACTTCAAGAGACGAACATCACCTTTGCCTGCGGCGCATTGTTCGCTAGACAAAACGTCAGGCTACGCGCATGTCTTCTGCGGTAGTGCCGGTGGAGGTGTTCTCCGCATACTTTCGCCAGTTCTCGATGAGAACGTCGAGAGACGCCGAACCTTCCATCACCGACGGCCGACGCCCCATAAGCTGCAACCAAGCCTTGAGCAACACGCATTCGTCTGGAACCTTGAACCCACGATAATGGGTAAGTACGCCGACGCGTTGCATGTGCGGCAAGAAAGTCAGGTCGATCAAACTTATATCGTCGCCGAGCCAGTAGGAGCCGTCGCCAAGCTTTGCTAACCCTTCATGCTCCATCATCAGCATCGCTTTGGTCAGCCTTTCGGCCTGAAAAGCTTGAGCTTCGGTGTCTTGGGCCATCATCAGCTTGTAGACTGGCGGAGTAAATCGAACATTGGCGAAGTCTATCCATATCCGCGCGTGAGCACGGCGCACAGGGTCCACTGGCAGCAATGGGCGTTCCGGAAAAACTTCCTCAAGATACTCGTTGATGACGGCGGATTCGAAGACCACAGCACCGTTGTGGCGCAAGACCGGTACCTTGCCGTAGGGCGAAATCGCCAGGAACCAGTCGGGCTTTTCATTGAGGTCGATCGTCGAAAGTACGTGATCGATATCCTTCTCGATCAGCGCCATGCGGGTGCGCTGGGCAAATGGGCAGGTTTGTGAGCTGATAATTTCAACTTCAGCCATTTTGAAATTCCTTAGTACTTTCCGAGCGCCTTAAGCACCCGCTCCGGCGTCACCGGCTGGTCGAGTACGGTCGCCCCGAACGGGCTCAACGCATCATTGATGGCGTTCAGGATCGCGCCCGGCGCACCCGCGGTGCCGGCCTCGCCGGCACCCTTAGCCCCGAGCTCGGACTCCTTAGTCAGGGTCTCGATATGGCCGATCTCGATGTCCGGCATTTCGCCCGCCATCGGCACAAGATAGTCGGCCATGTTGGCATTGAGGAAGTTGCCATCCAGATCGTAGCGGCACTCCTCGTAGAGAGCGCCGCCGATACCCTGGACGATGGACCCGCGCACCTGTTCGTCAACCAGCATCGGGTTGATCACCTTGCCGCAATCTTCTACGCAGTAAAATTTAAGAAGTTGGATCGTGCCAACCTCGGGGTCGACCTCGACGGTCCCCGCCTGGAAGCTGTTGGTCATCGCGACGGGGTATTTCTTGGGGATGTAGTGACGGGTCGCCATCATCTCCGACTGGAAGTTCTGCGGCAGCGTGTCTGGTCGAAAATAGGCAACCCGCGCCACTTCTTCCAACGACATACGCTCCTCACGGCTCACCCGGTCGACGACAACACCGTCGGTAATGTCGAGGGTCTCGCGCTCGGTTTGGAGCAGGATTGCCGCTACATCGAGTACGTTGTAGCGGAGCGCCTTCGCGGCCTGCAATGCAGCCTCACCCGCGATGCCGGCACCACCCGAGCCGCCCGCACCCCAACCCACAGGCACATTGTCGGTATCGCCTGAGATAACCTTCACCTTGTCCGGCGTGGTGCCGAAGGCGCTCGCCGTGACCTGCTGGATCACCGCCTCGGAGCCCTGGCCCTGCTCTGTGATTGAGGTCTGGACGATAACCGCTCCCGAAGCATCCATCCGCGCTGCCGCGCCGTCCTGCGACGAGATCCGCGCACCGCCGAGACCGTATGTATGAGGCCCCGGGTTGGTCATCTCGACTAGGGTCGCGAAGCCGATGCCACGGTAGATTCCGCGCTCGCGCAACGTCTTCTGTTCGGCCCGAAACCCGGCGTAGTCGAACATGGTCAAAAGCTTGTCGAGGCTCGCCTCGTGCGACAGAGCCTCCATCTTAAGCCCGGTTATGAAGTCGCGCGGGTAGCTATCGTCGGCCATTAGGTTACGCCGGCGGATATCCACCGGATCAATCCCGAGCTTGCGCGCGCCCTCATCCATGAGGGTCTCGGTAATGGCTACTGCTACGGGGTGGCCCACTGCACGGTACTGGCTCATCGGCGTCTTGTTTTGGAACACTACCCGCGAACGCGCCTTGTAGTTCTGGTGATTATAGGGCGCGCCCACATAGTTGATAACCTGCAGCGCCTCGAGCGCGCTGGTGCGGGGGTACATGGAATAGGCTCCGACACCCGTAAGGTCATCCATCTCGATAGCCAGCAACTCGCCGTCAACGGCGAACGCAGCGCGGACATAGGCGCGGTGATCGCGCGCATGAAGGTCGGTGAGAAACGATTCAATTCGGTCGGCGACAAACTTCACAGGCCGCTTCATGATCTTCGAGATCGCCGCTGTCGACATCTCGTCGGGATAGGTGTGCCCCTTGACGCCATAGGCACCGCCCACATCGCCGCAGAGAATCCGAACGTTCTGGTTCGGGATGTCGAGGTGCCGCGCGAACAAGTCCTGCATCATGTGCGGAGCCTGGTGCGAGTGGTACGCCGTCAGCCGGTTCTCGGAGGCATGATAGTCGGCGATGATCGCCCGCGACTCCGGGCACACGCCGGTGTGACGCCCAAAATTAAGGGTCTGCTCAATAACCACAGTGGCGTCTAAAAACGCCTTCGCCGTGTCACCAATATCGTGATTCATCTCGAACAAAAGATTGTCGCCAAGGTCCGGATGCATGACATAGGCGCCGTCATCCATCACGACTTCCGGGTCGGCCAGAACCTCCAGCTCCTCGAACTCGATCTCGAGCAACTCTAGCGCGTCCTCCGCCTCTGCACGTGAATGAGCAACGACAGCGGCAACTGGCTCGCCCTGCCAACAGGCGCGGTCCACCGCCATAGCATGTTGCGGAGCGGACTTCATCCCCTTGAAATGTGCGAGCGTTCCTACCCAGGGCTTACAGACCTCGGCGATTTCCCAGCCAGTGAAAACACGGATCACACCCGGACTAGACAAGGTCGACTTGTCATCAATGGAGATGATCCGTGCATGGGCATAGGGCGAGCGATAGTAAACAACATGGACCATGCGCGGCAGGGTTAGGTCGTCGACATATTTTCCTTGCCCAGCCAAAAGTCGTGCCGCATTCGCACGTGGCACGGATACGCCTATATAATTGCCGACACGGTCAAGAACGCTACCCTCATCCGTCTCACTGGTTATGCTCATGGCCTCCGTCCCCTAAAATTGTTGACGGAAGGTACATGTACCGGCTCGGCTCGGCCAGACTGACATAAAGATGAGTTGATTGCGATGTGACCGAGAGGCATCCCGCGTAACGCGCTAGTACATCTGCATCCGAGGCAATGTCATACGTCTGCGAGGCACACTAAAACTTGCCGAGTGACTTCAAAATGCGCTCAGGGCTAATCGGCTGGTGGGTCATACACACGCCAAAAGGCGAAAGAGCGTCGTTAATTGCGTTCATAATCACACCGGGGGCGCCAGCCGTTCCTGCTTCCCCAGCTCCCTTCGCGCCGAGTTCTGAATCTAAAGTAGGCGTTTCTACATGACCAACGTGCATATCCGGCATCTCCGCTGCCATAGGAACTAAGTAATCTGCCATGTTGGCGTTCAACAAGTTTCCGGCATCGTCGTAGCGGCACTCCTCCATCAACGCACCACCGAGGCCCTGGATCACACCGCCACGCACCTGTTCATCGACCAGTTGCGGGTTGATAACGGTGCCGCAATCCTCAACCACCCAATAGTCTATAAATTCGACGAAGCCGGTTTCGGGGTCGACCTCAAGGTAACAAGCCTGAATACCGTTGGTGAAAGCGATGTTGTACTCCCGCGGCACGAAGTGGCGCGTCGCCATCAACTCGGGCTGGAATCCCTTGGGGATAAGATCCGAGCGGAAGTAGGAGATCCGCGCCAGCTCGTCGAGCCCCATACGCTCGTTCCCGGTGTCGTCGTCGACCACAACCCCCTCGCGGATATCTAGAGTGTTCGGGTCGGCCTGCAGCAGCTGGCCAGCAATTTCCTTAATATTATAACGCAGCGCCTTGGCTGCACGCAGGACTGCCTCCCCACCGATCCCGGCGCCGCGAGAACCCCAAGTGCCGCCCCCGGTCGGCACATTGTCCGTGTCACCAGTAATCACCTTGACCTGGTTAGGGGTGGTACCGAAGGCAGTCGCCGCGATCTGGGCCATAATACCGTCCGTGCCCTGGCCCTGCTCGGTCACCGAGGTATGAACCACTATCGAGCCGCTCGAGTCGAGCCGCACCTGTGCACCGTCCTGCGAAGATATCCGCGCCCCACCAATTCCATACATGGCTGCGCCGGGATTGGTCAGCTCGATCATCGCGGCGAAGCCGATGCCACGATAAATTTCTTCCGCGCGGAGCTTGTTACGCTCGGCCTTCATCCCCTCATAGTCCATCGATGCCAACAGCTTGTCGAGAGACTGGTGATGGGACAGACCTTCGAAGGCAATGCCGCTGGCGCCCTTGATCGGATAGGCGTCGTCGGCGATTAGATTACGCTTGCGAATGTCCACGGGATCCATGCCCAGACTTCGTGCGCCCTTATCCACCATGGCCTCGGTCACCGCGAAGGCGACCGGGTGGCCGACAGCACGGTACTGACACATCACGTTCTTATTCTGGAACACGACTTGGGCCTTGGCCCGGTAATTTTCATGCTTATACGGCCCCCCTGTGAAGTTCAGGACTTGGTTCGCCTCCATCGCACTGGTTCGCGGATACATCGAGTAGGGCCCAACCCCGGTCAGGTCGTCGATCTCGATCGCGGTGATGTCGCCGTCCTTAGTAAAACCCATCTTGGCATGTACCCGATGCGCACGAGCATGGATGTCCGTCAGGAACGATTCCAGTCGGTCGGCCGCAAACTTGACCGGGCGTCTGAGCATCTTCGAGAGCGCCGCGGTAGCCATCTCGTCGGCATAGACGTGCACCTTGATACCGAAGGAGCCGCCGACATCCCGGCAGACTACCCTGACCTGACCCTCGGGCACGCCAATATGCTTGGCGAAGATATGCTGCATCATGTGCGGAGCCTGGTTTGACATGTGCACGGTTAGCTTGTCGTCCGCTTCATCGTAATCGGCGAGGAGAACACGTGGCTCAAGAGTAACGCCGGTGTGACGGTCGAAATGATAGGTTTCCTCGACCACCAAGTCAGCAGCGGCGAAGGCCGCGTCCACATCACCAGCCTCGACGCCGTTCTCAAAAGCGATGTTGTCGCCCAGCTCGGGATGGATAATTGGCGTATCGGAATCTCCGGCGGTCTCGGGATTGGTGACGGCCGGAAGCTCATCATAGTCCACCGCGATCATGGCCGCCGCGTCCTCGGCCTCGGCCCGGCTATTAGCTACCACGGCGGCCACCGCCTCGCCCTGCCAGCTGACCTGATTAACAGCAATCGCATGCTGGGGTGCCGACTTGAGGCCCTTAAAATGGGTCAGCACGCCCACCCAAGGCTCACAATATTCGAGTAGTTCCGGGCCCGTCACAACCCGCACTACGCCAGGCATGGTTACAGCCTCACTCGTGTCGATTGAGCGAATCTTCGCATGTGCGTGGGGCGAGCGCAGGAAGACAGCTTGGACCATCCGCGGCAGCTTGAGATCATCGACGAACTGGCCCTTGCCGCGCACGAGCTTGCGCACGTTCGGGCGCGGCACCGTCTTGCCGATATAGCTATTGGGGCGCCCTAAGACGCTTGAACTGGGGCTCATGGCTTCGTCGGTCATCGTCTGTCTCCAAGCATGCGCTCTTTCCGCATCTTACGCGCGGATTAATCGTCGAAATTATTCCACAGCCGGCCCGCGAAGGCGATTGCGAACCGGGTGCCGGTCGGCGTCCTTTATCCCCAGGGCATCCTCACCAATCAGGATACGCTGGACATTCGCCGTCCCCTCGCCCACGGCCAGCATGTTCACGTAAGCTGTGTATTTCTTGATCGGATACTCGTCGGCGAGCGCGTAGCCGGCAAAGATTTCGGCTGCCCCGGCCGCGGCCCGCTTGGCGGCCTCCACAGCAAAATACTTAGCCCGCGACGCGGCCCGGTTCGCCGGCTGTCCCGTGTCCATGAGCGAGGCCATGCGCAGCACCATGAGGCGCGCGGCATCCGTATCGGTCGCCATATCCGCAATCAGGTGCTGCACCATTTGGTATTCGCCGATCGGCCGGCTACGAATTACACGTTGGTTCGAATAATTGACCGCCTCGTCGAGACAAGCCTGTGCCAGCCCCACCGCGCGCGCCGAAACGGTAAGTCGTCCGAACTCAAGCGCATTCATGGCAACTCTGAAGCCGTCACCCTCCTCTCCCAGACGATTGGCTGCAGGCACCTGAAAATCGTCGAGGAACACAGCGTTCGATGTCAAGCTTCTAGACAGGCCAGTCATGGGGATCTGATCCGCGGCGAAGCCGTCATATTTCTTCGGTTCCACGATGAAGGCGGTGATACCCCGATGCCCCGAATCGCGTTCTGTTTTCGCGAATAAAACGCCCACATCTGCGGCATTCGCAAACGTGATCCACTGTTTGGAACCATTGAGCCGGTAAACATCGCCGTCGCGCACAGCGGTCGTCTTCATCGACCCAGCCGCGTCCGACCCACCGCCCGGTTCAGTCAGCGCGAACATGCCGATACGTTTGCCGGCAATCAGGTCGGGAACGAAGCGCGCAATCTGGTCGGCATTACCCCAGTTGTAGATCGTGAAAGGGCAGGTCATGCCTTGCATATTCATGCAGTAGCCGAATTCAGGTGCCACCCGCGAGATCGCTTCGGAGATGGCTGCCACGGCGACGAAGCCGGCATCAGTGCCACCAAGATTCTCGGGGAAGGCTGCGCCAAAAAAACCGGCGGCACCCATCTTCTCGACAATCTCGCGTGGGAATTCACCCGACTCCTCAAACGCGCTCATAGTCGGCAATATTTCGTTCTCTGCGAAGCGCGCAACCGCATCCGCGAAGGCGGCAATCTCTTCTGGTAGTGTGAAATCCATCCGCGCGTTCCTTTATTACTATAGGCAATCTATTTAACATCGCAGCACCCTTGAAAAGAAAGCCGGAAGCACACGTGAGCGAACTTGTTACATCCGCTGAAGATCTAGCCGAGCGCATTCCTGACGGTGCCAAGGTAGCGCTGGCGCCCGACTATTCGGGGTGTTCTATGGTAACCGCGCGCGCGCTAATCTCCCGCGGCGCGAAGAACCTACATCTCATCGGTGTACCCTCGGTAGGCTTCCAGGGTGACATGCTGATAGGTGCCGGCTGCGTTAAAACGCTGGAAACTGCAGCCGTCACCCTCGATGAGTACGGCCCCGCGCCGCGTTTTATGGCCGCGGCTAAGGCCGGTTCCATTAACGTGATCGACGGCACCTGCCCAGCTATTCATTCAGGCTTGCAGGCGGCGGAGAAGGGCATACCCTTCATGCCTGTGCGTGGCATTATCGGGTCCGACCTTCTGGAGCATCGCGATGACTGGATCACTAGCACGGACCCGTTCGATGAACAGGATGGACCGCTCGTTCTAGTCAAGGCCATCCGCCCCGATATTGCGCTCATTCACGCACCGCTTGCCGACCGGAACGGCAATATCTGGATTGGGGTTCGACGTGAGATGATGCTAATGGCCCATGCTGCCCGCGAGACCTTCGTGACAGCCGAGGAAATCTATGACGGTGACCTACTAGCCGACGAGGCACGCGCGCCGGGCACCATTCCAGGGCTCTATGTGAGCGCACTCGCCGAGGCAGCCAGCGGGGCTTGGCCGGTTGGCCTTTTCGGTCGCTACGGTCCCGACGATGCCCATCTGCGCGAATATCTGGAGCGTGCGCGCACAGACGAGGGCTTCGCGAGTTATCTCGAGGAATTCGTCTATACCCCACGGGCTGCCAAATGAACGGTGAGATCGCGTCCTCCTTGGCACCAGAAGAATTGCTGATCACGACCGTCGCAGACATGCTTTCCGGACTGCGGCATGTAGCGGTTGGAGCCCAATCTCCGATTCCGGGTTCGGCTGCACTGCTCGCTAGGGCACGGTCCGACGGCGCGCTGCGCGTCTCGATGCTCGGTAGTGAAACCCATAGCCCTTTCACAGACGGCGGGCGCGAGCTTTTCGACTGTGCCGCCCAGGGCAGGATTGACGCTTTCTTCCTGAGCGGTGGCCAAATTGACGGCGAAGCAAATATCAACCTAGTTGGAATCGGAGACTATCCGGAAACCAAGGTCCGCTTTCCCGGCTCCTTCGGCTCAGCCTATCTTTACTTCCTGGTACCCCGGGTTATCCTGTTTCGCGAAGAGCACACGGCCCGCGTGCTGGTGCCGAAGGTTGATTTCGTCAGCGCGCCAGGAAGCAGTGACACCAACATGAATCGCACCGGCGGCCCTCACGCCCTTGTCACTGGCCGCGGCGTGTTCGACTTCGACGCCAACAAACGGCGCTTCCGCCTCTCCTCGGTCCACCCAGGTCACGACACGGACGAGATCCGCGAGCACACTGGCTTCGACTATGACTCTGGCGAGCAGGTGCCCGAAACCAGACTACCCGACGGACCAACCCTCGAACTATTACGCGGCCAGGTTGCCGATGAGGTTGCCGAGACCTACCCCGCATTCGCAACTCGCTTATTCGGCGCCGTAACCGCCCCATGATGTTCTTCCAAGGTACAAAACCATGACACAAAACCAAGGCCCCTTCGGCGCGCTCGCTGGCCTTAAGGTGGTCGATCTGGCCCGCGTCCTCGGCGGCCCCTACTGCACACAGATCCTTGCCGATCACGGCGCCGACGTAATCAAGGTCGAGCCGCCTCAGGGCGACGAGGTGCGCGACTGGGGCCCACCGTTCCATGAAGGTGACGCCTCTTATTTCACCGGTCTCAACCGGAATAAGCGCTCGATCGGCCTCGACCTGAAGATACCCGAGGGCCGCGAGGTGCTGTTACGGTTGCTCGAAGAGGCCGACGTGCTGATCGAGAATTACAAGACCGGTACCATGGAGAAATGGGGGCTGAGCTATGATGATGTTTTGGCAAAAAGGTTCCCTCGCCTGATACATTGCCGGATCTCGGGCTATGGCGCCGACGGGCCACTCGGCGGTTTTCCAGGCTATGACGCGATTGTCCAAGCGATGACCGGTTGGTTCTCAATTAATGGAGGCGCGGACAAGGTCCCAACCCGGGTTGGGATCGCCGCCGTCGACATGGGTACCGGGCTATATTCGTGCGTAGGAATTCTTATGGCCCTATTTGAACGCCAGAAGTCCGGCCGTGGCCAGTATATCGACATGACACTTTATGACTGCGCAATCTCACTAATGCACCCGCACATCCCCAACTATTATCTTTCGGGCGGTGAGGTACCGGGAATAACAGGTAACCAGCATTCCAATATCGCGCCTTATGACAAGTTCTCGACGAAGACCGTCGACGTATTTATCGGCGCCGGCAACAACCGGGCTTTCCAACGCCTGTGTGACGTGCTCGGTAGGCCTGAGCTAACAAAAGATATCCGGTTCGCAACAAACTCGGACCGGATCCAGAATCGTGACGAGCTGCGTGCCGAACTTTTAAGCGCCTTCGCAGTTGTCGACGGCGAAGAAATTTCGACGACCCTACTCGCCGCCGGCGTGCCCTGCGGCCCCGTACTGGATACCGCCCAAGTTATGGACGCACCACATACCAAGCATCGTGGCATGGCCGCCAAGCTAGACTGGTACGAGGGCGCGGGCATCCCAATCAAGTTCGGCCGTACACCGGGCGAGATTCGCTCGACTCCGCCCACTTTTAATGCACACGCTAAAGAGATCCTTGACGAACACGGCTTCAACGAAGACGAGGCCGAGGCGCTCGCAACATCCGGAGGGGTCGTTACCGAACGCCAAAAGCTGTAACCGAGAAGCAACAGACGAGAGACGAGGACACCATGCGCTGGTCCAAACGCCGCAAGAACTTCCGAGCCATACTGAATGGTGAGCGATGCATACATCCCGGCTCTGTGGCCGACCCGATGACGGCGCGCATAACCCAAGAGGTTGGGTTCGAGGTCGGCATATTTGCCGGCTCGGTAGCCTCAATGGCGGTATTAGGCGCTCCCGACTTAATTCTGCTGACCCTGTCAGAGTTCGTGGACCAGGCGCGACGCATTAGCCGAGCGACCGAACTACCCTTGCTAGTCGACGCTGACCATGGTTACGGCAATGCGCTTAACGTGCGGCGCACAGTCGAGGAACTAGAGATGGCGGGCGTTGCCGCGCTTTCAATCGAGGACACCGAACTGCCTATGCCCCATGGAAGCGGCGGTAACGCTCGGCTTATTAGCCTTCAGGAGGGTGTCGGCAAGATGCAGGCCGCGCTCAACGCCCGGACCGATCCCGAACTGGTGATTGCCGGACGCACGAGTGCAGCCGGCATCGCAGGGGTCGACGAGGCCATAAAACGTATAATCGCCTACGAAAATGCCGGGGTTGATGCTGTTTTTCTGGTAGGCGTCAAAAGTCGGGAGGACCTTGAGACAATTGGGGCCGAGGCCTCTACCCCAATCATACTCGGCAGCGCCTCGCGCGAAATGATGAACCGGGAATGGCTAGCTAAGGTCGGCGTGAGAATCTGCCTTCAGGGCCACAAGGTACATGCGGCAGCCATAAACGCATTCCTTGCAGCTCAACAGGCACTCGCCGACGGAACCCACCCTGATGACCTTAAGAACATCGCGACCGACGACACGATGAAACAGCTTATGCGTGTCACCGCCTATGACCGCTGGGTAGCGGATTACGTATAAACACTCGGTGATACCCGCAAATTTGCGCAGGCGCTCAAGTAGTTCCTCGCCACTGATGATTTGTATCACCTAGCGACAGGACCCAGCTGGTACCTTATCTACTGACACGGTCTAATGGACAATCCAATTGGGTAATTTGATATAAAAATGGCTTGTCATACAAACAAAAACTCAGGCTATAGTCGGAAACTCCTATGAGTTTTTCTGTCAAAATCAAACAATCTGACACCCTGCTCCCCGTCGAGATGGGCGATACAATCCTGACCGCCGCACTGGCTGCAGACGTCCCCTATCCCCATGGATGTCAATCAGGAAATTGCGGCGCGTGCAAGTCACGGCTGTACTCAGGCGAGATCGAGATGTCACCATATTCGGACTACGCATTGACCGATGAAGAAAAGGATTTCGGTCTGATTCTTGCCTGCCGCGCCATGCCCTGGAGCGATTGCGAGGTCGCGTGGCTGGAGCAGGACGAAGTGATCTCCCACCCGCTGCGCAAGATCGACTGCAAGGTCGTGGCGCTGGAGCATATGACCCACGAGATCGCCCGCATACGCCTTTCAATCGAGGCCCATGGCCCCTTCGAGTTTACCCCCGGCCAATATGCGAAACTGCATTTCCCTGGGCAGCCACCACGAGACTATTCGATGGCCAGCCTGCCCAACGAAGACATCCTCGAGTTCCATATCCGGATGGTATCTGAGGGAGGGGTTAGCAGTTTCGTTTATCAACATCTAAAGCTCGGTGAAGAAGTCCGTGTCGAGGGTCCCTTTGGGATTTCGTATCTGCGCCAAAAACACACGGGCCCGATGCTAGCGCTGGCAGGTGGATCCGGCCTCGCCCCGATAAAATCGATCGTCGAATCTGCGCTCGCAGCCGGCGCTAAACAGCCCATTCACATGTATTTCGGTGTCCGCACAGAACAGGACGTCTATCTGGAGGATCACTTTCGAGAGCTAGTAGCGAAGCACAATAATTTCTCTTTAGAAATCGTCTTGTCCGAGCCAGAAGGCGCAACCGCGCGGCGCGCAGGATATCTGGCAGACGTAATGGCCGACGACTTCGGTAACCTCGATGGATCGAAAGCCTATCTGGCAGGCCCGCCAATCATGGTCGAAACTTGCGTTAACCGGCTAAAGAAAATGCACGTGCACGAAGAAGATTGCCATGCCGACGCATTCTATACCGAGGCCGAGAAGGCAGAACTCGAGGGGGACCATGAACTCTGACATTGAGGGCGGACGGCTCGAAGGCCGCGTCGCACTCGTCAGCGGCGCGGGCCGTGGTATAGGCTTGGCCATCGCGCATTCGCTTGCCGCGCAAGGTGCACGGGTCGTGATCGCTGATAATGGCGGCGATATCAGCGGCCAGGTAGCCGACCCGTTAGTCGCCGAATCAACCGCCAAGGAGATCGGCGACAACGCCGTGGCGTTCACGGGCTCGATAGCGAGCGCCGAAGGCGCGCGCGCGGCAGTCGCCTGCGCCACCGAGAATTTCGGCGGCCTTGATATCTTGGTCAATAACGCCGCCATCCTGCGCGACGGCTTCATCTTCAAGTCGGACCCGGACGATTTCCGTGCAGTCATCGAGACCAATCTGTGCGGCGCTTGGTACCTAGCGAATGCCGCAAGCCCCGTGATGCGCGCGCAGGCCAAAGACAAACGCGGCGGCGCACCCTATGACTGGGGCCGGATCGTCAACATCACCTCGTCAGCCGGGCTGTATGGAAATTTCGGGCAGTCTGCCTACGCGTCCGCTAAGTCAGGTATGATCGGTCTGACCCGTGTAGCGGCCATGGATCTGGGGCGCGCCGGCATCACCTGCAACGCCATAGCGCCCTTCGCCGCAACCCGGGTCACCGACATGATAGTGCCCGCCAACGACGAGCAGGCGGTCTATAAGGAGCGTGCGCTCAAGCTGTCGCCCGAACATGTGGCCACGGCGGTCGTCTGGCTGTGCCAGCCCGAGAGCCAGTCAATCACCGGTCAGATCTTCGGTGTGCGAGGCCGCGAACTGTTCCTGTTTTCGCAGCCCCGCCCGATCGCGACCCTATCACGTGACGATAGAGACTGGGACGTCGCCGGTCTGATTGCCGCAGCGGCCGACGAATTCGAAGCCAACTACACAGATCTCGCCACGGACCTGGAATCCTTCAACACGGACCCCCAAGTCTAACCGACAGGAGACACGCCATGACCATAAACCCTGGAGATTCCGTCGAAACATCCCGCGAGCTGCAGGACGCGCCGGACGAGTTCCGTTTGGCAGTTGAGAAGATTGTCATCAGCCATGCCGTGAACGAACTCTATGGCGCCCAGGTGTTCGACGAGCCGGCGATCGCATTGGCCCCAACACCCTACTCCAAATGGCTGACGTGCCGGGTCGCTATGGAGGAGTATGGCCATCATGTGCGGTTTCGCGAGTTGGGCGAGGAAATTGGAATCGCGCCGGAACGAATGGTGCCCGGCGAAAAGAAACCGCTGTCGATCTTCGAGTTCCCGCTTGAATCCTGGGAGGAATTCTGTGTCATCAAGCTGCTGGCCGACTTGGCGGAGATTCTCCAGGTCGAAGATTTGGCCCATTGCAAATTCCTGCCCTTGCGCAACCTATCGCGCATGACGATGCCCGAAGAGCGCTTCCACGCCCAGTTCGGCAAGGATTTCTGCAAGGAGCTAATCCAGACCGAGGAGGGTCGCCAAGCAGTGCAGGATGCGATCAACCGCTACCTCCCGATTCTGCCAAAATTCTTTGGCCGCGCCGGATCCAAGAATAACGAGATTTATCGTAAATGGGGGATCAAGCAGCGGACCAATGAGGATATGCTGGCGGACTACATAAATCGGGCCCGTGATCTTGTAGAGGGGGAACTCGGCCTAACGCTGCCCGACGTGGCTGAGGCGGCCTGACGGTTACGTCTGGCCAGCACGCAAACAAGGACCTGACATGACTATTCGATCCGACGTACGCCCCGACCTGCTACCCTACTACAAGGAGGATTGCGATCCGAAGAATCTCGCGCCGCTTTGGGAGGTTCTCCACACCTTCGCCCGTAAGGAGCCGAAGAGTGATTGCGAGCCCTATATCTGGCACTATGACGAAATCCGAGACACGCTGATGAAGTCGGCCAACTTGATCACAGCCGAACAAGCGGAACGCCGGGTTCTGATTCTGGAGAATCCAGGTATGCGCGGGCGCTACCGGGTTACGACCTCTCTGTTCGCCGGCCTGCAGCTAATCATGCCGGGCGAGATAGCACCAGCCCATCGCCATACCCAGGCAGCCCTACGATTCATCGTTGAGGGCTCGGGCGCCTACACCGCCGTCGACGGTGAGAAGACGATCATGAGCGAGGGTGACTTCGTGATCACTCCGTCCTGGACCTGGCACGACCACGGCAACCAGAGCGAGAACCCGATGGTCTGGCTCGATGGCCTCGACGTGCCCCTAGTCGAGACCCTCGACACCACGTTCGCGGAGCCCTATGGCGAAAAGAGCCAGGGTAACCCCCGACCGAGCGGAGATTCTCTGGCGCGTTACGGTTCAGGTCTATTGCCCGTCGACCATGAACAGCGCAGTCCATCCTCGCCGGTCTTTAACTATCCCTACACCCGCACCCGCGAAGCGCTGGAGATCATGCGCAAGACCGACGAGTGGGACCCTTGTCACGGGCTCAAGCTACGTTACGTCAACCCGGAAAACGGCGATTCCCCGATGCCAACCATCGGTACCTTCATGCAGCTCCTGCCTAAAGGCTTTGAGACGTCCGGCTACCGCTGCTCCGACGGGACCGTTTATTCGGTCGTCGAGGGCACCGGCAAGTCGGTCATCGGCGACCAGACCTTCGAATGGGGTCCGCGCGACCACTTCGTGATACCCTGCTGGGTACCCCAGAAGCATACCGCTAACGAAGATGCTGTTCTATTCAGCTTCTCGGATCGCCCGGCTCAGCAGAAGCTCGGCCTGTGGCGCGAGGATCGTGGGAACGCCTGAATGACCGACCCCGTCGCGGTGCTCGCCGACTTCCCCCAGCGACTGCGCATGGCGTCTTGGTTCTCCTTTGTCGGCACCCCGCTATCCGAGTCCGAACGCGAGGACGTCGCCGAATACATGCAAGGCATCGGACTAAACGATCTATCGCTCGTCGAACTCGAAACCTGGCGAGCGGCCGAAGACCGCATCAAGCAGACCGACTGGGACGCCAGCTGGTGGAAAGGCGAGGAAGACCTGCGCAAGACCCTACTAGAACAAGCGACCGCGAAGATCGGCGACACAGCGCTCACCCGCGCCCTCACCAATCTCTCCGAAAAAGCCTCCGACATCGTCCATGGCGCCGCTGCCATCGCTGCCTCGCGCAATGGCGTGGCGGACCAGGGCCTGACCCGCTCTGCAGCCGGTGCCGCCACTATGGCCGCCTACCAGGCAGCGGTAGAGAAAGCCGCCGGCATCGATGCCTCCAACGGCAATAACGGGCACGCCTTCGCCGCGAAATTCCGCCTGTTCGAGGCCGGCCACTGGCCACTTTGCGTGCATGGCGGAACCATCTACGTCTTCTAGGCATCTCGAACCGCAAGAAACTGATGACTATATCCCGCGACTGCCGACCTTTCTTTCAGCCCGAGAGCGTTGCCGTCGTCGGCGCCGGCGAGCGGCTGACCAGTTCGGGCGGCGCCGTGCTACGGAACCTCATCGCATCGAACTATGCAGGCCCTATCGTCCCGGTGAACCCCAAGGGCGGAGAAATTCTAGGCCTACCCGCAGCGACCTCACTATCCGAGCTACAACGCCCAGCCGATCTTGCCGTCGTCGTCATCCGGCCCGATTTCATCCTCGACATCGTCGACGAAGCTGCGGCGACCAACCACAAAAATCTGATGATCCTCCCCGGTGGCTTCCGCGAGGCCGGCGCAGAGGGTATCGCGCGCGAGGCCGAACTTCTGCGTAAGGCGGATGCAGCCGGTATTACCATCTTTGGCCCCAACTGCGCAGGCATCATCCACCTGGCCGAGAGCACCCCGTTTGCCGCAACTTTCCTGCGCGACCTGCCGCCCGGCGGCGGTATAGCAACAATTTCCCAATCAGGTGCAATCACTGAGGAAATCATTGCCAAGGCAAACATTAACCGGCTGCCAGTGAGCACGGTCGTATCAGTGGGCAATGCGATTCATCTCGAGGTTACCGACTATCTCGAATATCTAGGTAACCAAGACAGCTGCAGCTGCGTGCTACTTTATATCGAGTCCATCACAAACGTTGACCGCTTCCGGAAAATAGCCCGCAAAGTTGCATCGAAGAAGCCGGTGGTCGCGCTGATGGGTGGCGGCACCAAAGAGGGTGCCGCAGCCGTACGCAACCACACTGGCGGCGTGGCCATCCCTAATGCCACTATCGATGCCTTTCTGCGTGATTGCGGTGTCATCCGAGTCCCATCGGTGCGGCACCTGCTACTAGCTGCCAAAGGCTTCGGTCTGCACCCAGGCGGCATAGGCTTGCGCGCGCTTCTGCTTTCGAACTCCGGTGGCCCCGGCGTGATCACCACCGACCAGCTGCGTGCAGAGGGTTTGGAGATGCCCGGCTTGCCCGACTCGTACGCGGTACAGCTGCGTGCGATTCTGCCCGACGAGGCTGCTGTCGCCAATCCAGTTGACCTCTTAGCTGACGCACGTGCAGACCGGTTCGGACCCGCCTTGGAAGGAGCTATCGCGCATGGGTCGGATGTGTTCGACGCAATCCTTATGATCCATGTGGTGCCCTTCATGGTCGACGCTGGCCCGATCATCAACACACTGTCGAGGTCAGCTGAAGGAGCCGGTCTGCCCTGCTTCCACTCGATGATGGGAACGCTGGAACATCAGGCCGAATGGTTCATGAAGATGGAGGCGGCGGGGGTCCCAACCTTCAACGATTCCGAATCTATGGCCGAGACAGCAGGGATTCTTGCGCAATACCCTAGGCTAAAGGCGTCACTGAGATAAGCCTGACCGACTAAGATATCTGGGCGTCTATAGCTTACACCAGATCGCGGGGGGCCCGCAAAATTCAACAGCGGCAGGCCGGATCTAACGCGTGCACGCGCTAGGACTGGGAATCACAGCTTGATCGTCCGCAGGCGCAGCGCATTCGCAATAACCGAAACCGAGCTCAGGCTCATCGCAGCGGCTGCGACCATCGGACTAAGCATTACCCCCAGAACGGGAAAGAGGATGCCAGCCGCAATTGGAATGCCGGCCGCATTGTAGACGAAGGCGAAGAAAAGGTTCTGGCGGATATTGCGCAGTGTCGCGGTCGCAAGGCGGCGCGCTCGCACCAGAGCCAGAAGATCGCCGGTAACGAGCGTGATTCCCGCGCTCTCCATGGCGACATCCGTGCCCGTACCCATGGCGATGCCAACATCAGCACCCGCCAGCGCCGGCGCATCGTTAATGCCGTCGCCGACCATGGCGACGGTGTGACCCTCTTCTTGGAACCGCGAAACGATGGCGCCCTTTTCAGCCGGGATAACACCTGCTTCAACCCGTGCAATCCCTACCAGCGCTGCCACGGCGCCGGCTGTAGCCTGATTGTCACCTGTGACCATGACGATCTCGATTCCCTGGTCACGCAAAGCCGCAAGTGCCGCCGACGCGCCATCCTTGACCGGGTCAGAGATGGACAGCACCGCCACTAGGTCGCCGTCCGTGGCGAGAAACACCGCCGTCGTTCCTTCGCGGCGTATAGCGTCGGCCGAATCTGCCAGGGGCGCGACGTCCACGCCTACGGCTTCCATCAGTACAGCATTGCCGAGCGCAACCGACCGACCGGCTACATTCCCAGTCACGCCCGCACCCGGCACCGCATCGAAGCCCGACACAGATTCGACGGCTATGCCTCGCGCCTCTGCTGCCTCTAGAATCGCGACAGAAAGCGGGTGCTCACTGCCCCGCTCGAGCGCGGCAGCGAAGCCTAACATCGCGTCGGCGTTCTCACAGCCCAAGGTCTGGATGCCAGTAACAGATGGCCGCCCAGCCGTCAGGGTACCGGTCTTATCAACCACCAGCAGGTCGACCCGAGCCAACGCCTCAAGGGCTGCCGCATGGCGCACCAGCACACCCATGCCAGCACCTCGCCCCGTGGCAACCATAATGGACATAGGGGTTGCGAGGCCGAGCGCACAAGGGCAGGCAATGATGAGGACGGAGACGGCTGCTGCAACCGCAAACGACAACGCTGGCGGCGGGCCCCACAGAGCCCAGGTGATAAACGTTACGATTGCGACCGCAATCACGAGTGGAACGAACCGAACAGCGGTCCAGTCGGCCAACCTCTGGATCGGCGCACGCGAGCGCTGCGATCTAGAGACCAGGGTGACGATGCGTGACAGCATCGTCTCACTGCCAACACGTTCAGCTTGCATTACGAATCCGGCGGTGCCGTTGATAGTTCCGCCGATCACACTGTCCCCCACATCCTTGGAGACCGGCATAGCCTCGCCGGTAACCATGGATTCATCGACCGTACCTTTTCCCTCGATGATTGCGCCGTCCGCCGGAATGGCTTCGCCAGGCCGGACCCGCAGGCGATCGCCTGTCATGACTTCAGCAAGCGGGATTTCCCTGTCGACTCCTCCGGGATTCAAACGCAGCGCGACTTTGGGTGTCAGGTCAAGCAAGGCCCGCAGCGCGTCGCCCATACGTTCACGTGCGCGCAGCTCAAGTACCTGGCCGAGCAACACCAAGACTATGATAACGCCTGCGGTTTCGAAATAGAGCGGTGTCTGGGTACTATGACCGTGCAATGCTTTGGGTACGAAATCTGGCAACACGACCGCGGTGAAGCTGAACAAATAGGCGGCCCCTACCCCCAATGAGATCAGGGTGAACATATTCGGACTGCGCTGGCTGATCGACTGCCAGCCGCGCACAAAGAAGGGCCAGCCCGCCCATAAGACCAAGGGCGTCGCCAACACGAGCTGGGTCCATTTGAAGCCAACGCCCAACAGGCTCGCAAATGACACACCCGGCAGCATGTCCCCCATTGCCATCGCCAGAAGTGGCACGGCAAACGCCGCGCCGATGCAGAGGCGCCGGGTCATGTCAATCAGTTCGGGGTTGATAGGCTTTTCAGCCGTAACCTCCATGGGTTCGAGCGCCATGCCGCACAGGGGGCAGGAATCGGGCCCATCGCGGACCACCTCTGGGTGCATAGGACAGGTATACTGACTGCCCGGCCGTGCCACCGGTGCCGGACGCTGGTCAGGCATCAACAGATAATACAAGGGATCGCCGGCGAACTTCGATGCGCAACCCGCTGAACAAAAATAAAACGTTTCGCCGTCATGCTCATGATGATGCGGCGCATTATTAGTATCTACGTCCATGCCGCAAACGGGGTCCTCAGCCATCGCGGCCATCTCAGTTAGCCGCCCGGCTGGCTAGGTCGTCGATGATCGGGCAATCGGGTCGGTCGTCGCCGTGGCAGGTCTCGGCCAATTCCATCAGGATTTCGCGCATTGCCTGCAAGTCGGCGATTTTGGCGTCGATATCGGAGACCCGGTTGAGGGCAATTTCCTTGACGTCCGCGCTCTTGCGGTCGGCATCGGCGTACAGCGCAACGAGTGCGCGACACTCCAAGACCGAGAAGCCGAGACCGCGGGCGCGCGACAGGAAGCGCAGCATGTGGACATCGCGTGGCGCGTAGTCCCGGTAACCGTTGTCGAGCCGGCGCGCCGGCTCGACAAGGCCGATGTCTTCGTAATAACGAATGGTCTTGGACGGCAGGCCCGACCGCTCGGCGGCTTCACTGATGTTCATCGTCACAGCCACGTTTCCCGGATAACGTGACAAACATAAACCTTCCAGCTACTAGAAGGTCAAGCGCAACCCGCTATTTGGGCGCTTCCACCCAGACCGACATTTCAGAGACCAGATCATCGGACGCAGGCCATCAGTATTTGTGACCAAGCGGTCACCGTCGTAACAGAAAACCCGCATGACGTTTGAGTTTCCAAAGGGGGTATTTCTGTTACCCCCTAACCACGTTCTTCGAAGGTAGCATTGAATTCAGCTTAGACAAAAGCGGCGGCGGTCAAATCAGAAACCAGCCAATGACGGCTGTGAAAACCAACGAGACCCCGAAGCCCCAAATGAATGCGCGTCTCATGGAAAAACACCCCTAAATTTGGCATGAAAGGTCATCGCAGATCGCGCTGTTCACTAGGCGAACCGCAATAAGGTCAATTATTCTAATACCAGACACCCCATCTGGGGTCGCATCGACAGCGTCTACACCCAGATCCGATGCACAACTTTAAACCCCGCACCCGAGACAAACAGAGCAAACATTACGCTTTGCATTATTTTGAACACATCCCACCCTAATCGGACATTTCCTNACATAAGCTTAAAACCAGCGNGCCCACCNTCTCCGTAGTACCGACGCGCGGNAGTCGTCAGCATGCGTCAAGTTCGTTAGACTGACCAGACATCAGGGAGAATCGTCATGATCGAAGTCGTTGGCTTTCGTTATTGTCGGCTGGGAACTGCCGATCTCGAGAAAACGGTTAAATTCGCCGAAGACATGATCGGCCTCGAGGTAGTGGGTCGCGAGAATGGCTGCGTTTACACGCGCGGAGACGACCGTGACCATAATATTTGCTACTTTCAGGGTGATCCAACAAACCACACGCTTGGCTTAGAGCTTGCGGGATTCGACGAGCTCGACGCCGCCGAATCCAATCTTTCGGCGGCCGGGCTAGAGGTAAATCGTGGCTCCGACGCGGAAGCAGCAGCGCGGCGCTGCATGGGATATATCAACTTCAGGGATCCGAGCGGCAACTCGATCGACCTGACCGTGCGGCCCTTCGCCGCCGGCCACCGCTATTTTCCCGGCCGTGATGCCGGGATAGACGAATTCAGCCATATTGGCCTCGCCGTCACTAACCCCCGCGAAGCGGAGAAATTCTGGTCTGAGATGTTTAACTTTAGGACCAGCGACTGGATCGGCTGGTCCGCACTGATGACCTTCGACGCAGTGCATCACCGCTTTGCCCTATTTCCATCGGATAAACCCGGCATACAGCATATTAATTTTCAGGTCAGGGAGACGGACGACGTGATGCGCTCCAACTATTTCCTGCGCGACCACCAAGTGCGCATTCAAGCCGGGCCCGGACGCCATTCACTATCGGGCGCACGCTTCCTGTATTTTTACGGTCCAGATAATATGATCTACGAATATTCCTGCGGCGTACGCATGGTCGACGATAGCTGGCGCGCGCGCCAATTCCCCGTCAACGATGCCTCCTTCTGCGCCTGGGGGTCCAAGCCGGACCTTAGCGTTCTCGAAGACACGGACACCGCCGAGTAGGCAGGCTGTAAGTGACCAGAAAGCCCTCATAACCGTTCACAGGAGAGCACAATGATCTTCCAGATCGAATATTGCGAACTTTGAAACTATGAGCCGCGTGCGCTCCGTGCGAGGGACCTGCTCGAAGAATTTGGTGCAACCGTCGAGATATCGCCAGGTAGAACTGGAGCGTTCGAAATCACACGGGATAGCGACCTCCTCTACTCAAAACTCGAGACAACGCGATTTCCCAGCGACGACGAGGTTCGCGCACTGGCACGCGGAGCCTGACATTCGAACTAGGTAAAACTTACGATTATGTCTAATGATCCCTATTTTCCGGCCGGTGAACCGCGTCGCCTTATAGTCGGCATCTCCGGCGCGACGGGTATCACCTATGGCATCAGCCTTCTCCGGGCATTGCGCGAAGCCAAAGTCGAGAGCCATCTGGTTCTGACCCGACCCGGGTTGATGACACTCAGCTATGAGACCGACATGTCGCGCGACCAACTCCACGACCTCGCCGATGTGGTTTACGCCGAAAATGATATGGGCGCGGCCATATCCTCCGGATCAATGATCACCTTGGGCATGATCGTCGCCCCGTGCGCCGTCAAGTCCGCTGCGGAGATTGCATCGGGTGCAACCCAGACTTTGCTGACCCGCGCAGCCGACGTAACCCTGAAGGAGCGGCGGCGACTCGTCCTGATGGTCCGAGAAAGCCCACTGCACACAGGCCATCTACGCACCCTCACGGCGGCCTCTGAAATCGGCGCAATCATCATGCCCCCCATGCCCGCCTTTTATCCACAACCAGAGAACATCGAAGACATGGTCGACCATACGGTCGGGCGCGCACTCGACTTATTCGGCATTAAGCATAACCTTCTGGAGCGCTGGATGGGACGCCCGCAGTAATGGCTCATAAAATGGACAATCGTGACTGGTGCCTGCGCACGCACCGCGGATAATCGTGAATATCACCGCCCCAACTTAGTGCGCCCACCTAAGCAACGAAGAAACTCCCCTGCTGGCTGCAGCCTCATACCATTCAACGATCAGGCGACGCTCGTGGTCCTCCATAAGGGACACGTTTGCGGGCGGCATAGCGCGGGTGTGCCCGGCTTGAAGGTAGATGTCCCGCGCATACGCCGCTATCTGGCGGTCGGTTTCAAGCTTCACGCCCTTCGGTGCCTTAATAACACCTTCCCACGCGGTGACCGAGGCGTGACACATAGCGCAGCGCCCGTGCACCACATTTCGAACCTCGGGAAATGTAGGCGCGTCAGCGAAGCGCCGCTGGTAGGTGGTCAACTCAGTACTTTCCTCGGCGTCGGTTTCGAACAAGGGTGAAAAGGCCGAAAGCCACATGATGATGATAAATATCATCACCGTCGCGCCCCACGTCCAGATCGGGTGTCCCTTGCGGGCATTCACCGAGTTGAAATAGTGTCGGATGGTCACGCCCATCAGAAAAATCAGGCTGGCGATTACCCAGTTAAACTCTGTTGCGAATGCCTGAGGGTAATGATTTGAAAGCATCAGGAACACGACCGGCAGAGTCAGATAATTGTTATGTGTCGAACGTTGTTTCGCGAGAATCCCGTGCCTAGCTTCGGGCGAACGCCCACCCTTTAAGTCAGCGATAACAATCCGCTGGCTCGGAATGATCGTCAGAAATACATTCGCCGACATGATTGTCGCGGTAAATGCCCCCAGATGCAGGAAGGCCGCGCGCGGAGTGAACACTTGAGTGTAACCCCAAGCCATAATTACCAAAAGCACGTAGAGTAGCAGCATCAGGGTCGTGTTGTTCCGACCAAGTGGGCTCTTGCAAATAAAATCATAGGCGATCCAACCGAAGACCAGTGAGCCTATTGAGATCGCAATTCCCGTGGCCGGCGAAATATCGAGGACGTCGGGGTCCACCAAGAAGAGCTCCGCACCGGCGTAATATACCAGCGCCAGCAGAATAAAGCCGGACATCCAAGCCCAGTAGGATTCCCATTTAAACCAGGTCAGGTGTTCGGGCAGCGCCGCGGGCGCCACCAGGTATTTCTGGATGTGATAGAAGCCGCCGCCATGGACCTGCCATTCTTCGCCGTAAGCGCCCTCGGGCAAATTCGGTGCTCCGCGCAGGCCTAAGTCTAGAGCAATGAAATAAAAGGACGAACCAATCCACGCAATACCCGCGATGACATGAAACCATCGCGCCGCGAATGACAGCCACTCCATCACCAAAGCCGTTTCCATTGATCCCCCGCTGCCCCCTATTGTGCGAACCAGTTTCGGACAACCTTAAGCATCCCACACAACACAAGCTCTTGTAGGTTTGCGCTTCGTTTCCGATAGATTGCACAAATAATTGCCCATGTAGAAAACACCAGAATGTTCGTCCGAGGCAGCGCATGATCAGCAGGTTTCGCCCACCGTCGCCTTGAACCGTAGCTCCGGGAACGGGAGGTGATGGTTCAGCTGCCGCGGTAGGTCGAGTAGCCGTAGGGCGACAGCAGCAGCGGCACGTGATAATGCACAGCGGCATCCACAACGGTAAACCGAATTGGTATCGTATCAAGGAACACCTCTTCGGGCAGCGCAATCTCAGACTTCGTGATGTAGTCTCCTGCGTGAAATACTAACTCGTATACTCCCGCGGCAAAGGTTTCGGCGGGAAGAACCGGGACATCAGTCCGACCGTCGGTGTTGGTCACGAAGGAACCAAGAAATTCACGCACGGAGCCATCGACGCGGAACAGCTCGATCGCAAGCCCCGCTGCCGGGGCGCCGCGCGCCGTATCCAACACATGTGTCGTCAAATATCCGCCGCCGATCATCTGCTGCTCCTCGTTACGTTTGTACAAAACGTAAACCAATCCAACTGCCTAAACGCTCGAATTGAAACCCATGATTCGATATATGTCTTTCTTCTTCTTTTTGTAAATTAAACTCTTTCGTTTCGATTATACGTAAATACAAGTTTACCGAGGGGAAGAAACTTGAGCCGTTACCCACGTGACCTGCATGGCTACGGTCCCGAGCCACCGCACCCGCATTGGCCGAATGACGCCCACATAGCGGTTCAGTTCGTGATTAATTACGAGGAAGGCGGCGAGAACAATATCCTGCATGGTGATGCCGCATCCGAGGCCTTTCTGTCCGAGGTCGTCGGCGCCCAGGCCTGGCCCGGCCAGCGCCACTGGAACATCGAGACTATGTACGAATATGGCGCGCGCGCTGGATTCTGGCGCCTACACCGTCTGTTCACCAATGCCGACATACCCGTCACCGTTTATGCTGTCGGCACCGCGCTTCAACGCTCCCCGGCCCAGACCGAAGCGATGAAGGACGCTGGTTGGGAAATCGCCAGCCACGGTCACAAGTGGATTGAGTGGAAGGATTTCAACATCGACGCAGAACGTCGGCTTATCGAGGAGGGCATCCGCATCCACGCGGAGGTGACCGGCGAACGCCCGCTCGGCTGGTATACCGGCCGCGGGACCGAAAATACGCTCGACCTGATCGCAGATATCGGAGGCTTCGCCTATTCGGCTGACAGCTATGCCGATGACCTGCCCTATTGGCATATGGCGGGAACAAAACCCCTGCTCGTTGTGCCCTACACTCTGGAGGCGAACGATATGCGTTTCGCCACCGCCCAGGGATTCAACGCGGGCGACCAGTTCTACAATTATCTGAAAGACAGCTTCGATGCGCTCTATGCTGAGGGGGTGGACGGCAACCCGAAAATGCTGTCGATCGGCCTGCATTGCCGAATCATAGGCCGCCCGGGCCGCATCCAGGCCCTTAAGCGCTTCGTCGAATATGTACGGTCTCAGGACTCCGTCTGGTTCGCCCGCCGACTCGATATCGCCCGACACTGGCATAAGAATTTCCCGCCACCGAGCCTAACGGACCGCCCCTCGACACTGTTGAATGACGAATTCGTCTCCCGCTACGGCAGCATCTACGAGCATTCTCCCTGGGTCGCCGAGCAGGCGTTCGCAATGGAGCTCGGACCGGCCCATGATACGGCGACGGGATTGCACAACGCCATGGCCCGAGCATTCAGGACCGCTGACGAAGACGCGCGCCTCGGCGTGCTGACCGCGCATCCGGATCTCGCCGGCAAGCTCGCCCAAGCCAAAAAACTAACCAATGAATCTATGGCAGAGCAGGCCTCGGCCGGACTAGACTCGCTTACCGACGAAGAGCGCACGACCTTCGAACGATTGAATACAACCTATGGTAAGAAGTTTGGGTTCCCCTTCATCATCGCTGTGAAGGGACTGTCAAAATCTGATATCCTTGCGGCCTTTAAACGCCGGATCGAACAAGATCGTGGTACCGAACTCGCAGAGGCCTGCCGCCAAGTCGAACGCATAGCACTTCAGCGCCTCAAGGATATACTCGATGACTGACGCCGCCCTGAACCTGGAGCGCAAGCGGCTTCTGCGGGCCAACGAGATGCCTGACTTTGCTTGCAATGCGATCAATCTTGCCTCAGCAAGCTTGGGTGCCCGTGCGGTGTCTGCGACCGATGAGTTCTTCGCACCACTGGTGCGTATGCTGCAAGACAGCAGCCCCGTTTTCATCGCGGACAAATATGACAATCACGGCAAGTGGATGGACGGATGGGAATCGCGTCGCCGCCGTGGCGGTGGGCATGACCATGCCATCATAGCGCTTGCGGTACCCGGCACAATCGACGGTTTTGATGTCGATACCTCATTCTTCACCGGAAACCATCCGCCCGAATGCAGGATAGAGGCTTGCCAGTCCGAAGGTAATCCGAACGACGATACGGACTGGACAGAGCTAATCCCAATGCAGCAGCTCGACCCGGACTCTCACCATTTTCTGCCGTGCAGCGATGACAATGTCTGGAGTCATCTGCGCTTTCACATCCATCCCGATGGGGGGGTCGCTCGACTGCGCGTATTCGGCACCCCATATATCGACCCCGCCAATGTCGAGGGCCGCGATATCGATCTAGTGGCGACACTGAACGGTGGGCGTATCATCGCTTATTCCGATGCCCATTACGGCACATATCACAGGCTTCTGGCACCAGGACGTGGACAGAATATGGGTGACGGCTGGGAGACGCGCCGGCGGCGCGGCCCGGGCCATGATTGGATCATCCTGGCGCTTGGCATGCGTGGCACCATTTCCCGGGCCGTCGTGGACACCGCTTACTTCAAAGGAAATTTCCCCGACAGCTGCTCAATCCAAGCGATCAATCTGCAAATGACAGGCGTCGACATCGGAGAGGAGGCCATTCAAGGGTCAGAGAGCTGGCCTACCCTGCTAAACCAGCACAAGCTCTCCGCCGATTCAGTGCACGAATTCCTCTATAACGAGGTAAATGACTTGGGGCCTGCAACCCACGTGCGCCTAAATATTTTTCCCGACGGCGGCGTCAGTCGGCTTCGGCTATTTGGGCACGCTACATGACACGCACCATCGCTATTGAAACACTCACACCCGGAGGCTTCGCAGCCTATGGTGATGTAATAGAAGCGGTAGGTGATCCCGACATGATCATTAACCAAGCCATGTGCGAACGATATCACGATCGCGCCCTAATCGACTTGGACAACGACGGCGGACGGGCCGGAATAAGCGTATTCAAAGCCACGGTGCGCGCGGTGCCGCACTTACTTGATATGATGGAACGGCATCCACTAGGCAGTCAGACTTTTGTGCCCATGGCAGCCGATCCGTTCCTTGTGATCGTCGCGAGCGACCTTAACGGACGCCCGCACGAACCGAAGGCGTTTCTGACCAAACCCGGACAGGGCGTCAATTACCACCGGGGGATATGGCACGGCGTTCTCACGCCGCTTCACGAACCCGGGCTGTTCACCGTGATCGATCGTATTGGTCCCGGCAACAATCTGGAGGAGCACTGGTTCGACGAAATCTACGAAGTTCGCTGAACCCTATGAAAAGGAACCGGACACAAACCCCACGTGCGTTTCCGGCAAGCTTCTCCCTAACCATTGGAGGCACATTTAAGGATGGCTAACATGTCCAAACTTGGAACGCCGGACCAACTCCGTGATCCGAACTATATGCCGCCGATCGCAAAAGCGGTCCCACTCGGCATCCAGCACGTGCTGGCCATGTTCATTTCGAACGTGACCCCAGCGATTATCGTTGCCGGCGCTGCGGGCTTCGGTTTTGGTTCGAACTCACCTGACTTTCCGGTTCTTATCTACATGATCCAGATGTCGATGCTGTTCGCTGGCGTCGCCACTCTAATCCAGACAATTGGCATGGGACCCGTTGGCGCCAAGTTGCCAGTCGTCCAGGGAACGAGCTTCGCGTTCCTGCCAATCATGATCCCGCTCGTTGCGGGCCAGGGTGTTGAGGCACTGCCAGCGTTGTTCGGCGGTGTCCTGATCGGTGGATTGTTCCACGCCTTGCTTGGCACGTTCATCGGCAAGATCCGTTTCGCACTGCCGCCGCTAATAACTGGCATCGTCGTGCTGCTGATAGGTCTTATACTAGTGAAAGTTGGCATCCAGTATGCAGCTGGTGGCGTTCCTGCCATCGGCAAGCCCGAATATGGCAGCCTGGCGAACTGGGCTGTCGCGGGCAGCGTCATCGTGGTGACCTTAGGGCTGAAATTCTTCGCCCGCGGAATATGGTCTGTCGCCGCCGTCCTAATCGGTCTGATTGTCGGGTATCTCTTTGCACTTGCGCTGGGGATGGTGAGCTTCGCTAATGTTGGCCGAGCTGCAGTCTTCGAGGTTCCGGAACTTTTCCCTTTCGGGGTTGAGTTCACCTCGGCTGCTATCATCGGATTCTGCCTCATGGCCTTCGTCTCGGCCGTTGAAACGGTCGGCGACGTATCGGGTATTGCTAAAGGTGGTGCCGGACGCGAGGCAAGCGACAAGGAGATCGTTGGTGCAACCTATGCCGACGGCCTTGGTTCTGCTGTTGCAGGCCTGTTCGGTGCGTTGCCAAACACCTCCTTCAGCCAAAATGTCGGCTTGGTCGCCATGACCGGCGTGATGAGCCGCCATGTTGTAACCATCGGGGCCGTCTTTTTGGTGCTCGCAGGCTTGATTCCCAAGGTCGGCGCACTGGTCACGACGATACCTATCGAAGTGCTGGGTGGTGGCGTCATCGTGATGTTCGGAATGGTGGCCTCGGCGGGCCTCTCGATGCTCGCCGAAGTAACGTGGAACAGGCGAAACATGATCATCTTCGCCGTCTCAATGGCCTTCGGATTGGGGTTCTATCTCGAACCTGGCGCGCTGCAGCACGTTCCGGATTCGATCCGCGTATTGCTGGCTTCGGGTTTGCTACCCGCGGCATTCATAGCAATCATTCTTAACCTCGCCCTGCCGGAAGACCTGGCAGATGATGCAACCACGGCTTTAGCCGACGACTGATCGTCGGGTCCGCATCTGAAATGGGGAAGCCCCGGCCGATCGCCGGGGCTTTTTCTTTGCGTTGCGTTTGGTCCAACAACGGCCTTCCTAGTGGGCTCTTAACCCGTTCTAAATAAGAATCTTAAACCGATAAGCCGTATAGAGCCTAGCCGGTCCGGACTCGTGCCAAGCCGGAGGGTTCCTGAGCCTATCACTGCCACTAGAAGCACCTGAAACACATCATGCATCCGCCTGCTTTGGGGAACTGCTAGCAGGGGGCTATTTATTTTGATGTTACCGGAACGCACGGATTGGGTAGGGGGATGACACCCCTGACTTTTAGTGATAATAATTCTCATCGTAAATGCGAATGATTCTCACTACCATGAGATATAGGCTACCTTATGGTCGGCACTGAGATCCTCTAACGAACTCTATTAGTTGAAGGAAATGCTATGTATAGAAATAATGTCCTACTTGCCTCTGCTATTTCTCTCACGCTGATTTCAGGCGGTGCAATGGCAGATGGGCATGGCGATGTTTATGGAAAATTCCCAGTTACCGTAAAAGGGTACAGTGGCTCAAAAACCAGCTCTACGTCCTATACGGGTCAGATAGCACGCCACGTTCTGCACGATTCGCTCAAAAAGTTATCTGGTAAGGGCAGCGGAACTGCAGACCATGCGCTTAAGACCAAAATGCTTTCATACTACGCAACGAAAGATAAGGGGCGCGCCATAATAGCGCCGAAGACTAAGGGCCCATTTGCAGTTAAGCAGGTGGCCGTTGATGACATCAGCGGTGGCAAGAACCTAGCTGGCAAGACATACAAAGGTACTATTGCGGGCATGCCTAATGGCATGACCGGACAAGAGTTAGTTGAATTTTGGATTGGCAAGGCTTCCCGAGCAAAAAAGGGCGTAGATACTGCTAACGGATATAATTACCCGCAGCTTATCTCGAAGTTCATCATGGGCGCTGTCTCCTATAATCAGGCCGTAGATAATTACCTTGATGAAAAGCTAGGAGCAGACAAGAAGCCGAATGATAAGCCCTACAAGAAGGGTGCCCCGTATACCGGCAAAGAACACTCTTGGGACGAAGCATTTGGGTATTTTGGTACGCCGGCCCACACGCTTAAGTTAACGCCGCGTAACGTCTACGAGATTGCAAAGCAGGGCAGCAAGTCAAAGAAACCCGAAGATGCATTGAATTATGCAGACTACAACAAAGATGGAGTAGTTGATCTCAAGACCGAGATGACCTTCGGGCCAGCTTATTATGCCGCCGGGTTCGATGCTGGTTCATACGGCAAAAGTAATGGAACAAATTATCTTCACACAATTACTCGGGCATTCCTCGATGGACGAAAGCTTATTTCTAGTGCTAACGGAAAAAAGCTTACTGACTCCCAGAGGTCTCAATTAATGGGGTACGCTAGGATCATATCCTCAAATTGGGAAAAGGTTTTGGCAGAGGCTACGTTTAAATATGCAGGCTCCGTCTACAACGACATGGCAAAGCTTCAAACAATCATTGAAGCAAAGGGCGATACCTCGAAGGCGCTATCCAATTACATTAAGCATTGGGGTGAGTTGAAAGGTTTCAGCCTCGCGCTGCAAACGGGTAAAGAAAACTTGGGTGAAACGGCGACAAAACTGAACCGGATGGTTGGTTTTGGACCATTAATGCCGAATTTAAGCCAAGTCGTTGATATCGACAGTAACGGAAACTATGTGCGCGACCAAGGTGGTTCCTGGGGCGAGTACATGCTGCATATGGCAAAAATTCAAAAGCTGATGGTCGACGAGTTCTCCGTAAAAGCACAAAACAAAGCCATTTCCGGCGACATAGCCGACTTGGCGAAAAAACTAGGAGCTGGCAATAGCGCCGAAAACGACTAACTCCTTAAAATGGCACGGCAGTCCTGAGGGATACCCAGGGCTGCCGTAGCCATTCCTGGGGATGGCAATGGACGCGATTTCTTCTGCTTATTTCTCTGAACTAGCAGCCCCATTTTTAAATCCCAATAAACGACTATTTTGGGGGTACCTGGGCGCCTCTCTTATTATTGCCCTATCTGTTCAGTTAATTTTATCCCGCACTGGAATCATGCGGGCAATCTCAAATGTGTTTTCAAGACGCATTTGGTTTTCCCTATCAGCGAGGGCCGATTACAAAATTATTCTAATAAACCAGGCATTGATGATGGGAATTGGGCCACGCCTCATTTCAAAGTTGGCGGTGGCTACACTTATTTTCGAAAGCCTTCACATCTGGTTTGATGGACGAACTATCTTTCTATCTAGTTGTCCTCCATGGGTGATATCCGGACTATTTACAGTATCCGTCTTTTTTCTCGACGATATTTCAAAGTACCTAGTTCACCGCGCATTGCATCGCTGGCCTATTCTCTGGGCATTTCACAAGGTACACCATACCGCTGAAACCCTCACGCCGCTAACCATCTACAGGACGCACCCCGTCGAGGCGGTGGTATTCTCCCTCCGGTCCGTATTTGTGCAGGCCCTCGCGATCGGTGGGTTTTTGTTTTTCTTCGGTTCACGCGTCGAACTCATGACAGTAATCGGCGCAAATATTATTTTATTCGCATTCAATATTTTGGGTTCTAATTTACGTCACTCACATGTTCGAATTTCTTACGGGAGACTTCTTGAACATATTTTCATTTCCCCGGCTCAACATCAGATTCACCATTCTGCGGCCCACGAACATCACGACAAGAACTTTGGCGTCGTTCTCGCTATCTGGGATTGGCTCGGTGGAACTCTCACAATAGCGGAAAAAGAACAAGTAATCCGATACGGGGTGAAAAACTCTCGATCCAAAAACCACACCATTAAATCGATCTACCTGCAACCTTTTGTTGATTCGGCGTCTTCCCTTATTGATTTATATATGAGGATTTTTCTACTAATGCGATCTATTAAATATATCCCAGTTTTTCGTTTTTTCGCTGTGCTAGTTGGGACAGTAACGGTAACCCTCGGTATCTCTATTAGAGATTCCTCGTCAGGAGAATTAAATATTTATTCTCATCGCCAGCCATTCCTAATTAATCCTTTTATTGAAGCATATACAAATGACACTGGGACAAAAATAAACATCATATACGCAAAAAAGGGACTCGCTCAGAGATTAAAAGCGGAGGGGCCCCTTAGCCCAGCAGATGTTGTCTTAACTGTAGATATCGCCCGGTTGTATACGTACGTGGACAAGGATCTATTAGCTGAGGTGAATTCAAAAATTCTATACGACAATGTACCCGAACACCTCCGCGATCCCCAGAATCGTTGGTTTGCCTTCTCTAAACGTGCGCGAGTTATCGCTGTATCGCGCAGAGTTCCTAAACTTTTGGAACCCAGTCGATATGAAGACTTAGCTGATGCCAAGTGGAGAGGGAAGGTCTGTTCGCGCCCAGGCAGTCATGTATACAATCGCGCACTGGTCGCCTCTATGATTAACGCTCTAGGTCAGCAAAGAGCGGAGGCGTGGGCAGAGGGCGTCTTTAATAACTTAGCTCGTCGGCCACAGGGAAACGATCGCGCCCAAGTAAAAGCGGTGGCGGAAGGAGTATGCGATATTGCGATTATAAACAATTATTACTATGGAAAGTTAAAGTATTCTAAAGAACCCGAACACCGCCGATGGGCCTCAGAAGTTAGACTCGTATTCCCTAATCAGGATGGACGTGGTGCGCATGTGAATATCTCCGGCGGAGGAATAGCAAAATATTCCAAGAACAAAATAGAAGCGCAAAGATTTTTAGAATTCCTAACCTCAGAGAGGGCGCAGGAACTTTATGCAAAAGTGAACTACGAATATCCGGTTAACCGACGCGTCCCGCTATCACAGGAATTAGCCTCTTGGGGAAATTTTTCAGAAGATAGATTACCGATAGCCCGCCTCGCGGAGGTGGCCTCGGAAGCACAGCGCATAATCGATCGTGTGGGGTGGTGATAAAAACTTTTGACCAATTAGAGATCGGATTAATAGAAGATAATTAAAAGTTGCCCGTCGGGAAAACAGAATCTCGTACAAGGTTTGACCAAGTGGTGCGCCCGGCAGGAATCGAACCTGCGACCTCGGGATTAGGAATCCCGCGCTCTATCCGACTGAGCTACGAGCGCCCGCTGCGAGAAATGCAACCCTAATTAGCGCCCATGCCGGCAGGAAGCTAGCCTGTTCTGTTGGTGGAATGCACTCACTAGATTCCTATAAAAGGCTGAACCAACCGCGCCATGGGCCCGCGGAAGCGTAGCGGAGCGTCCGTCACCGCAAGACAAATACAATCAGAACCAGCCTCTGCATACGGCTGGTGTTCTAAATCCGTATCGGCAGTCTCGACATCTCCTCGGGCAAACCGTTCCCCGTCATCGACGAAACTACCCGCCAGCACCAAGGTCAGCTCGAGCCCGTTATGACCATGCTCGGGAACCGCGGTACCGCCCGGAATCTTTAAAAGCCGCGCCGCCGGCGCGCCCCTGCCGGAGACTAGCGGAATGTGAAAGGCGCTCGATCCCAGACGGCGCCATTCCAACTCCCCAACATCCCCGCCAGCATAGTCCCTCAACGGCTGGGGCAATACTGGTGTAACAGTGGACGTAGACTTACAAATAAGCGAACCAGACCCATCCCGCTCACCAACGAAATCGGGCGGCGTAGCAGCCACGCGTTCGAGTGCGCGCTCAAGTGCATCGTCAGATAGATCGGCCAGATCGTCCGTGGGGATATTTTCTAGGAGTGCCCCACCGACCGTCTCGGCTGCCTCAACTCGGGACCGGCAGATCGGACATACGGCCAAATGGGTAGCAACCAACAGTGACCAGGCTTCGTCCAAGTCTCCGCTAGCGTACGCTACAAGCAAGTCGTCATCAGGATGATGTGTGGGATGGGTGTGTAGAGCCATTATCAACTACTCATCGCTATCGCCGATGGACGCCTTCATACGCCCAAAAGCTAGTCGGATACGGGATTTGACAGTTCCTAGGGGGAGACCCAGCGCTACAGCGATCTCACTATGGGTCTTACTTTCAAAAAAGGACATATGAAGCACCTTACGTTGTTCATCTGGCAGCGCGGATAGCGCAGACCGAATGCGTTCAGCATTCTGTTTTTGTTCAACTACCGCATCGCCCAGTGGCGGCGCATCGGGCACTAGCGCAGGGTCTTCTGGGTCGAGCTCGGGCCGGTTCGCGCGTCGGAAGGCATCGATACGCAGGTTACGGGCAACCGTAAAAATCCAGGTGGAGGCGGCTGCACGGGTGGGGTCGTACCGATTCGCCTTACGCCAGACGGTCGCCAGGGTTTCCTGCGCCAACTCCTCGGCTTGGGAGTCCTCAGAGCCTAGCCGCAACATGTAAGATTTTACACGCGGTGCGAAATGTCGAAACAGAGCAACGAAAGATGATCTGTCCTCGCCTGCCACCGCGACCAGAACATCACTCCAATCAGGGTCCTCACTCTGCATCGCTACACTCGCCTTCGCTACACCCATCGCCCGCGGCAACACACAACCAATACCGTCGCGGTGCGGCGCCTGTACGTCGCGGCTAAATGGCACCAGTTCATGTTCCCTAGAACAAGCCGCCTGAACAAACATTCTAATTACCTCCACCCGTTATTACGCCTCGTGATCACGGGCGGATCACAATTCATTTAATGATATTCTCGATGATCTGACCGATAAGAATCGCCGTAAAGTATACCGTTAAACTCAACACAAAAATAAAACGGTTTCGCTTCATGCCCCGCACGAGATACGATATCGCCGTCGTCGGCAGCGGCATAGCCGGTCTTTCAGCCGCTTGGCTTCTGTCCCGCCATCATCGGGTGACGGTGTTTGAGCGTGCCAGCTGGGCTGGCGGCCACGCTAACACCAGAAAAATCAAACTGGACGGATGCGACATTCCGGTCGACACCGGCTTCATTGTTTACAACGAAATCAATTACCCCAACTTGGTCGAACTATTTCGCCATCTCGACGTGGCAACCCAAACAGGAGAGATGTCATTTTCTGTCTCACTGGACAAGGGCCAGCTAGAGTATTCGAGTGATGTGCCCTACGGCCTATTTGGACAAACACGTAATATACTCAGACCAAGCTTCTGGTCGATGATCAACGACCTACGACGTTTCTACCTTGCGGCCCCTCGAGACCTCTCTCGTGGAGACCTCGCCGGGCTTACACTTGGTCAGTATCTATCTCGCGGACAGTATGGCCGTCCATTTATAGAGGATCACTTGCTACCTATGGGCGCGGCCATTTGGTCAGCAAATTCTAATGATGTGCGCAACTATCAGGCCGAGTCCTTCGTACGCTTCTTTCATAGTCACGGTCTGCTCCAGACCGGCACTCGCCCCGTCTGGCGAACTGTCACGGGGGGAAGCCACACTTATATTAACCGGCTCACTGCACCCTTCGTCGATAGGATCTACCACCAGCGCGGCGTAGCTAGCATCACGCGGCTGATGAACGGCGTTTCAATCACTGATACCGGGGGGACAGAACAGGAATTCGACCACGTAGTGATCGCCAGTCATGCCGATGAAGCACTCGCCATGTTGAGCGATCCCACTCCGAACGAGCGTACAGTGCTCGGGGCCATTCCCTATTCCCGCAACCGCACCTATCTTCACAAAGACCCGTTATTCATGCCGACCCGCCAATCGATCTGGTCAAGCTGGAATTACATAGCCACTCGGGGTGACGCTACAAATGTGCAACCCCAGGTAAGCTATTGGCTCAACCGCCTGCAAAACTTGGACGCAGCCGAGAACGCCTTCATCACACTGAACCCACCTATAGTACCCGAGAAAACGCTCGCCATATTCGACTATGATCACCCAATGTTTGACGCCGGCGCGCTCTCAGCCCAGCAGGAACTTTGGTCTCTGCAGGGAGACAAAAATACCTGGTTCTGCGGCAGCTATTTTGGCTTCGGGTTCCATGAGGACGCGCTTCAGAGCGGGCTGGCAGTCGCCGAAGCGCTGGGCGGGGAGCACCGTCCCTGGACCTTGCCCAACCCCTCGGGGCGCATCGGCGCAGGACCGGCTCCGGTCTCGGACATCACGATAGCAGCCGAATGAAACGTCCGCCTACAAATGGAACCAGCTCCCGCTCTGCGGCCTACTCCGGTTATGTGGTGCACGCACGTGACCGGCCGCGCACCCACCGGCTGCGCTATCGTGTTTTCTATCTGCTCCTAGACCTAGACGAACTTAGCGCACTAGATGCCAGATCCCGAATGTTTGCCTACAATCGGACCGGTATCTTTTCCTTTCACGATCGCGACCATGGACCGCGTGACGGCAGCGAGCTGCGATCCTGGGTAGATGCTCAGCTTGCCTCCGCAGGAATCGATCCCACGGAGGGGCGGATATCGATCCTCTGCCTGCCACGCATCCTCGGCTATGTGTTCAATCCGATCAGCGTCTATTTCTGCCGCAATCGTGATGAGCAGCTTACAGCCGTTATGTACGAGGTTTGCAACACGTTTGGAGAGTCCCACGTCTATCTCGTACCCCAGAACGGATCGATTAAGGATGAATCGCAGGCCCTAAAACACGGCTTTGACAAGAACTTCCATGTTTCACCGTTCATTCCGATGGGGTGTCGCTACGAAATGACGCTGCGACTGCCGGACTCTCATGTGAGCCTCACAATCCGCGAGAGCGATGAACAAGGTCCCCTGCTCGTGGCGACGCTGAACGGGGCCCGGCAGGACCTAACTGACAAATTCCTTGCAGCTAGCTGCTTGCGCTACCCACTTCTGACCCTCAAAATAATTGTTGGTATTCATTGGGACGCACTGCGTTTGTGGTTGAAGAGCACGCCGCTCGTCCGTTACACAGATCCTCCTACCAATCCGGTGTCGATCGTCGTCGATCCGAGAACTACGCAACATGTCACAACTGGCGCAGACTGATTTTCCCCCGCACGGACTCGCACTCGGCCCCCGCCTACTGAACGCCGTTCTCAACCGCATATCTGATACCCTCTCCCATGGCCAGCTCGCTGTAACACTGCCCAACGGACAGCGTTTCGAGGCCGCTGGCTCTGAGGAAGGCCCTACCGCAAACCTACGTTTCAAACGCTACCGCGCCGCCCGACAAGTTCTCCTTGAGGGTTCGCTCGGGCTCGCGGATTCCTACATTTCGGGAGACTGGGAAACCGACGATCTGACATCCGTCATTGAACTCGGTGCGGCGAATATAGATGCCTTCGACAGGCGGTTCACCCCACTGGGAGCGGCCCGCGTCCTCGCGCGTTTGCACAAGCGCGTGCGCGCCAATACCCGCCGAGGCAGTCGTCGCAACATCGCAGCCCATTACGATCTCGGGAATGAATTCTATGCGGCCTGGCTAGACCCGAGCATGACCTACTCATCCGCCCGCTTCAGCCATAACGATAAATCCCTGGCCACCTCCCAGGTACGTAAATTCGATCAAATGGCGGAAATCCTTGATCTGCAACCTGGAGACCATCTGCTTGAAATCGGCTGTGGTTGGGGGGCGTTCGCAATCCATGCTGCAACCCAGTATCGCTGCCGGGTGACAGCGATCACAGTCTCGCCCGCGCAAGCCGAATGGGCACGCACGCGTGTGCTGGAAGCCGGGCTAGAGGACCGGGTTAAGATTCGGCTCCAAGACTATCGCGATGTGTCAGGACAATTCGACAAAATCGGCTCGATTGAGATGTTCGAGGCGGTAGGTGAGGCCTATTGGCCGGAGTTTTTCGGCGCTATACGCGACCGGCTGCGTCCCGGTGGCCTTGCTGGCCTGCAAGTTATCACTATCGCCGAGGCCCGATTCGACACATATCGCCGCAATCCAGATTTTATCCAACTTCGAGTTTTTCCCGGTGGCATGTTGCCATCCCCCGTCCGCTTTGCCAGTGAGATCGATGGCGCCGGCCTCGGCATTTCGAACAGTGTCGCGTTCGGCCCCGACTATGGCGAGACCTTGCGGCGCTGGAGGATTGCCTTTGAGACCGCGTGGCCCACCATCAACGCCCAAGGGTTCGATGAAAGATTCAGACGCCTGTGGCGCTATTATCTCTGCTACTGTGAAGCCGGCTTCCGAGCAGGCATCATCGACGTTGGGCAGTATCAGGTCACCCACCAGAACTAGGAAAGGTTGCTGCGGGAGGTCGGCGTTCCGCCGCCAATCTTCGGCAACATTGGACGGATGCGCCTAGTGAACGCAAAAAAAATGCGGTAGGGCAACACCCGAAACAATTTCATCAGAAACGCGAAACGGCGCGGAAAAGTGATTTCGAATCGGTCATCCTTAAGACCGCGCACGATCCGCCGAGCGGCCGTGTCGGCATTGATGAGAAACGGCATCGGAAACGAGTTTTTGTCGGTTAATTGCGTACGCACGAATCCCGGTGTCACAACGGACAATATTACCCCCACCGCATCGAGCTCGGGGTGCAGCGCCTCGCACATATTGATCAGCGCCGCCTTCGAGGCGCCATAAGCGCTAGCGGTAGGAAGACCACGATAGCCGGCGAGCGACGCCACGACGGCTATCCTGCCCGTACCGCGCGCGACAAAGTGCTCGACCACTGGTGCAAGGCAGTTTACCGCGCCCATATAGTTGACCTCCATCAGCCTGCGAAATGGTGCAATAGCGAACGAGCGACCATCGACTGGCTCATGCGTCCCAGCGTTCAGAATCGCCAGTCCAACATTCCCCAGGTCAGCCTCGATAGCAGCGAAAGTCCGGGATACAGCGAATGCATCTGTGATGTCCAAAGGATAGGGCCTAACCTCGCCCTTAAGCTCGCCGCATTCGCGGGCCAGTGTCTCGAGATCGGCTGCGTTCCTAGCACTGACTGCAACGACCCATCCGTCCGCCGCTAGTGCGCGGGCAACAGCGTATCCTATTCCCCGACTTGCCCCGGTGACCCAGGCTAATCGACTAGTTGACTCGGTCGAGCTCAGCGCCGGTTCCGCCATGATCACCTAATCCTCTGCAATTGTTATCAGTACGATAACCGAACTTAGACGGATCAAGACCGCCTGCTTACCCAACACCTTGCAGTTTAGACGAAGGCAGCACCTCACCCCGGTCGCATGCGCACCAGCTCGTAGCCTACCCCGTCGACAACAGGATAAATGTCCGTCTTCTCCGTCGAAATCCGCACCGCCAACACCTCCTCGAAGTCAAGACACATGGAAGCAATTTCACCGGCCAGCGTCTCCTGGAGGTTAATGTGCCGGCCTTCAACCAAGTCCTGCACTCCGGCATAGACCAAGTCATAGTTAAACACCTCAGTGATCGAGTCAGCACGCGGCACGATCCCAGCATTCATGTACATAACGATGTTTATGCGCACCGGCTGGATGCGGCCCTTTTCATGAGCATGCACACCGATTTGCATGTCCACTTGGAGATTGCGGAAAAAAATCTTCCGCACCTCGGGCCACCGATCGAGTAGAATTTTCTCAACGGGGTCGCTGGCCGTAATCTCACTATGCGGGGGGCTCATTTAGGAGGTTCTTCGCTCGCGCCGGGATCGACAAACATAACGTCCCGCGCACTCGGCACCAAATGCTGCCCACCGTCGACCAAGATAGTTTCGCCGGTAACAGCTCGTGCGCCGGCGAGATACAGAACCGCATCAGCAATATCCTCCGGTCGCGAGCCGCGTGCCAGGGGGGTGCGCCCATGCACCGCGTCGAACTGGGCGGAGGGCTGGCTGCCGCTGGGAAGAGTCAGACCAGGCGCAACACCGCAGACCCGAACGGACGGACCGTAGGCAGCTGCTGAAATTTGGGTGAGTGCCGACAGGCCATGCTTTGACAATGTGTAGGAGAGAAAATCAGGGTTAGGGTTGCTCAGTTTCTGGTCCAGGATGTTAACAATGACACCTTCGGCGTTATCTGGCACCTGGTTGGCAAAAAGGCGGGACAGGATCGCCGGTGCGCGCAAGTTCACAGCCATTACCCGGTCGAAGATTTTGCTGGCGACGTCATGGGCCGTGTCCTCGACAAAAAGAGAGGCATTGTTAACCAGACATGTCAGCCCGCCGCTCAGCCGACCTGCCAACTCAATTAGGCGCGCACAAGCCGCCGGGTCCGACAGGTCGGCCTCCACCGCATCAGCCCGACCGCCGGCTGCTAGGATGGCCGCAACCGCCGCATCGGCCTCGTTAGCGGAGCGATTGTAGTGAATGATCACGTGCCAGCCGGCATCACCAAGCGATTCTGCCACTCGCCGGCCAATGCGCCGCGCTGCTCCGGTGATCAAAGCGCCGCCTCTCTCAGCCATGGTCTAGGCACTCACTATTTCTATTCAAAAACTGCGGAAAAGGGGATGTGATAGTAGACCGTCGCGATCTCGGTACCCGGGTTATTGTCATCTAGGCTAGCATTCGAGATATGGCTAACGGCCAGGGAGATGCGAGAGCGGTTGTCGAAACGGTATCCGAATTCGAGCTGTGAACGGAATTCGACCGTATGACCAAGGTTTTTTCCATCACCGTCAGAGTAGGCGCCAGCTCCGAAACTAGGCGTAAACACCCAACGCCGACCGAAGTAAAGGTCAACGAGGATTCCCCCAAGGCCGTATATCGCCGTTTCGCTGGTCGCCTCGATGCCAAACCACGGTTTAGCAAACCCCAGAAGCTTATAGTCGTGGCGATACTCAAGGCGTAAATCGGCCGCCCCCTCATTATCGTTCCAATCATACCAACCGCCGCCCAACACGAGAAAATCGGGATCATCGGCGTGGGCAGCGGACACACAGAACGATACAAAAAAAACAGAAGCCGCCAGAATTTTCATAATCTTGTGCAATATATTTCCTCGATTCAGAACGCTTCAGAGCATCATACGAAATTCCAACACTGCAGAAAACTCCCCCCACTCACACAACTGCAATCTCCTTGAGTCCCTCGACGGCAAGCATTAAGGCCTCGCGGGTGCCCCGCTCAAGTGCCGAGTGACCCGCGTCGGGCACGATGACGAATTCGGCTTCGGGCCACGCACGGGCCAGTCGTTCCGCGGTCTCGATAGGGCACACCATGTCATATCGGCCCTGCACGATCGTCGCCGGCAGATGTCGAATCCGATCTACTCCCTCAAACAGCTGATCGGACGAGAGGAACGCGCCATTAGACAGATAATGCGCTTCAATCCGCGCTAGCGCGAGCATGCCGCGTACATCGGACATCGCAGCTACCACGTCTGGGTTCGGCCGCAGGGTGGAACAGCGGGCTTCATAGGTCGACCAAGCTCGGGCAGCAGGCAGATGGACTTCCGGGTCGGGGTCGTTCAGCCGCGCTACATAGGCTGACAACAGCGCATCGGGAGACACCCCAGGAACCTCCGCTAAAAAATCGCGCCAGGCATCAGGAAAGAACCTCCCCATCCCTTCGAAGAACCACTCGACCTCCCGAGGCGAACAAGTAAAGATCCCGCGCAGGACCATCCCCAGACAGCGTTCCGGAAACTCTTGACCGTATGCGAGTGCAAGCGTCGAACCCCATGATCCCCCGAAGAGGTGCCATTGTTCTATTCCGCGATGAGCTCGCAAAGCCTCAAGATCAACGAGTAAGTGTTCGGTCGTGTTATCGTCGATGCTCGCATGCGGCGTCGAGCGACCTGCCCCGCGCTGGTCGCAAAGAATAATGCGAAAATATTCCGGATCATAGAAACGTCGATGCACTGCCATCGTACCCGCGCCAGGTCCGCCATGAAGATACAAGATGGGGACCCCGTCTGGGTTCCCACTTTCCTCCCAGTACATAGTATGAGTCCCATCCAGATCGAGCATGCCGCTGTCGTAGGCATCCAAGGCGGGAAATAAATCCGTGTACAAAGCCACCTCCCCTAAAACAGGATAGCCACATCACGATGCGGTACAAATCACAAGTCAACAGCCCGTCCAGCCATGCTCTCGCTGCCAACCGCCAAGTTCTTTCAATAATTCAACGCTATAATTCGGCCAAGCCTCCGGGGCCGCCGTGAGATAAAAAACCCAATCGGGACAGGGAGAGTTTAGAACCGGATGCTAACGCCCCCAAACTCACGATATTGTTGCGGAGTTCGTCGGTAAAACGGTCAAGCGGCTAAAGTGCGCTCCAGCTTCTCAACCGCGTCATCATACTCGGAGGTTTCAACCGCGGCGAGTTCACGCGCCAGGCGATCCAACGCCGCTTGGTACATTTGTCTCTCGGAATATGATTGGTCGGGCTGATCTTCCTTGCGATGAAGATCGCGTACTACCTCGGCAATCGAGACCGGATCGCCAGAATTGATCTTAGCGTCATATTCCTGGGCGCGACGACTCCACATGGTGCGCTTGACCCTGACTCGGCCCTTAAGGGTTTTAAGTGCCGTATCCATCACTTTCCGGTTTGAGAGCTTGCGTAGACCCGAATCCTTAACCTTGTTTATTGGCACCTTGAGGGTCATGCGCTCGCGCTCGAAGCTGATAATGAACAGCTTGAGCTTCTGACCCACAACCTCATGGGTCTCTATCCCTGTCACCTGACCAACACCATGGGTCGGATAAACCACGAAATCGTCAGGCGCGAACTCGAACTTTTCTTTCCGGCCCGTCGGCTTCTTAGCAGTTGATTTTGTCGACACAGCCTTCTTCGCAGCCGACTTGGGTGCAGCCTTTTTCGCGGCAGGCTTTTTGCCGGTTGTAGCAAGCTTCTTTGCCGCAGGCTTCTTCGCCGCAGGCTTCTTCGCCGCAGGCTTCTTTGCCGCAGGCTTCTTTGCCGCAGGCTTCTTTGCCGCAGGCTTCTTCGCC
>PBMH01000002.1 GCA_002722515.1 Alphaproteobacteria bacterium
CGCCGAAGACCTGCGTTACCCGCTCCGCGGAGCCGGTATCGTGATTGAGCCGATGGACACCGGCGCGGCCGCTCGAACCTTCAATTTGCTGCTCTCCGAGGACCGCAAGGTCGCCGCTGCGTTGATCGCGCTTCGCTAAAACGCGCCAGCAGCGCATTCCAACGAAAACGGGGCCCAAAAGGGCCCCGCAAACGTTAACGCTCTGAGTGATCATAGCGGAGAGTTTTGAGCTGCAACCATGCCGTAGAGCATCGGGATTGAAAGCAATGTGTTGGTTCGAGAGAACAACATCGCACGACGTGCAGACTTCGGCTTTGCGTCATCGGGTGCGTCTACGAGACCCAGCGCTATTTTCTGATTTGGCCAGATCACGAACCAGACATTGAAGGCCATAATTATGCCGAACCACATCGCGATTCCAATCATGGCACTAACGAAGTTTCCGTCTGCAAAGCCAATCGAGAGCCAAGCTCCCAGCGTACCCTGCATCCATGCCAGAAGCAGACCAAACAGAACAGTCGCGGCCGCACCCCAGCGAAACCAGAACAGCACCGCCGGTGCAATGTGCTTGCCGATGGCCGGTTTCAGTTCGTCTGGAATCTTTGGCATGGTCGGTACCTGCACGAAGTTTAAGTACCAAAGGAGCCCAATCCACATGACGCCACTGATGACGTGCAGGACCCGGACCATATGTAATACGAAAGGATCGAATTCCATTTTCTATATCTCCCTCCGCGCCTAACCGGCTATGCCTTTTGCAACAAGCACCATGATAACGGTCAGCACGACCCCCAGCACGACGGTCATGTGCAGTGATTCTAATGGATTTTTCATAGTACCCCCTCTTCAATAACCCGAATCGAACTATAGCAAATTCTCCGCATCTATCCTACGCAGGATAAATTACCCGCCAACCGAGGGTTAAAGTAAGTATGAGCCTCACGAAGAGCGAAGCATACTGTCTGAATGAGGTGCGGCAGCACGATCACGATCGCTACGTGACCGCATTGTTTATACCTCCAGACTGTCGCGCGGCAGTCCTCGCCCTGTATGCCTTTAACCTCGAGATCGCCCGGACCCGCGAGATCGTCAGCGAGCCGTTACTCGGACAAATTCGCTTACAATGGTGGCGCGAGAGCATCGAGAGCCTATACACCGGCACGCCGCGTGAACATCCCGTGGTCTTGGCGCTACAATCAGCTATCCACACCCATGATCTGCCGTCTGACCATTTGAATGCTTTGATCGATGCGCGTGAGGCTGATCTTGAGGATACACCGCCGCCCGACCTCGGGGCGCTCGAAGTCTACGCACGCTCAACCTCGGGCGAGTTGTTGGCTCTAGTTATGCATTGTCTCGCAAATGGAAACGCAATGGCCGCCGAGGCTGGCCGAGACGTTGGCACGGCGTGGGCAATTGTCGGACTAGCCCGCGCTGTGGGTTTTCACGCCCAGACCCAACGCCTCTACATCCCAGAGGATCTCCTCTGCGAATATGAAGTTGAACGACGGAAACTGTTCGACCTCAAGTCGTCCCCGGGTCTTAACCGAGCAATCGAAGCGATGGTCACTCGGGCCGAGAATTTATTATCAGACGCGCGCGCACGGAGCGGGGGCATTCCTAAGTTGGCCCGGCGCGGCCTAATTCTAGCCCGCATGGTAGACCGCCATATCGCAGCAATCCGAAAGGTCGGATATGATCCCTTTGCGATACCGCCCGCGCGACCAGCGCCTTTGCTAAGGCTGACCCTACAAACATGGAGGGGACGGTACTAGGTTCCTGGTGGGCCCTTGAGTTCGACGATATTCCCTTCCGGATCGCGCAGATAGATACTCGGGCCGGTGCCGTCGGCTCCATAGCGCGGACCTTCCTCGACGATCTCGATATCGTGCGCGGCGATATAAGTGTGCAGAGCCTCGTCCTCGAATCGATTGATACGGATCGCGAAATGGTCAAGGTTTCGGCATTCGGGCCCGGGCGCGGCGCCACCCTTTCGGCCCAGCACGCCGTCGACACTGATCAGGTCGATGAGCTGACGTCCGGCGCGGAGCTGCAGTAAGTCAAAGTCAGTGTTGTAACGATCCACCGTACAGCCGATAAAATCGCAGTAGAAGTGCTTCATTACCTCCAAGTCAACACAACGGATGACGATGTGGTCGAGGCCTTCCATCTCAAAGGGTGGCTTTGTCATTTTCTGTTAAATGCCGCGTTAGGCGGTGCCTTAATTCGTTTCTGGTCTTAGGTGGTGAAGCACAAGGCCCATGTTATCCGTGCCAGAAAAACACCTGCCGTGCGATCGGATCGCATAGATCTTATACCAAGGAATATAGCTGTTGCGTCTTAATACTGACGGCAGGTCTAAAGGGCGTCACCTAGCACGAACACGTTAGGCTGCTACCGAAGGGGTGTCGCTAGACCATACAGCAATATCCGACAGCGCGCGGCGCGACATAAGCCGGCGCCGTTCCTTCTTTCGATCCTTTCGCTTCATACCCTGAAGGGCAACATCTTCCAGCGGTGGTATCAGTCCAAAATTTATATTCATCGGTTGGAAAGTCTCGGCGTCTGCACCTTGGGTAACATGAGCTAGGAGCGCACCATGGGCCGTAGTGTTGGGCGGTGGCGTAATCGCTTCACCGTAACGTTCGGAGGCAGCAAAACGCCCTGTCAAAAGTCCCATCGCGGCACTTTCTACGTATCCCTCAACACCAGTTACCTGACCTGCAAAGCGGAGCCGGGGCTGCGCGGTAAGCCGCAGAGTTCCATCAAGCAGCCGAGGCGAATTCATAAAAGTGTTGCGGTGGATACCGCCTAGGCGCGCAAACTCAGCTTTCTCGAGGCCGGGGATCGTTCGGAAAATCTCTTCCTGAGGCCCGTATCGAAGCTTAGTTTGAAAGCCGACCATATTGAACAGAGTGCCCAAGGCATTGTCCTGGCGCAGCTGGACGACCGCATGTGCGCGTGTACCTGTCCTCGGATCAGTAAGCCCGACAGGCTTCATCGGGCCGAAACGCAATGTATCTCGGCCGCGAGACGCCATAACCTCGATCGGCAGACAACCCTCGAAATAGGGCGTGCTGGTTTCCCATTCGTGGAAGTGAACTTTTTCTGCAACAAGAAGAGAATCAATGAAAGCCCCGAACTGGGTTTCATCCATCGGGCAGTTGATGTAGTCCTTACCCGTACCCGCTGGCCCGGGCTTGTCATAGCGCGACTGGCACCATGCGATGTCCATGTTGATACTATCGGCGTGTACAATGGGAGCGATAGCGTCGAAGAAGGCGAGATTTGCTTCGCCGGTGAGCTCAATTATAGCCTTGCTCAGACTCGGCGAGGTAAGAGGGCCGGTCGCGACAATTACACTATCCCAACCTATCGGTGGTAAATTACAGACCTCCCCACGAACTATCTCAATTAACGGATGTTCGACTAGGGTAGCCCCAACCTGGTCAGCGAAGCCTTCGCGATCGACAGCTAGTGCGCTTCCGGCAGGCACGCGGTTAGCGTCTGCTGCTGCCATGACAAGAGAACCCAGAATACGCATTTCCGCATGCAGAATACCGACGGCATTGCTTTCTGCGTCGTCGGAACGCAACGAATTTGAGCAAACGAGTTCCGCCAGCTTATCGGTCTGGTGGGCGTCGGTAAGGCGATTTGGTCGCATTTCGTGCAATATCACAGGCACCTGCGCTCGCGCCAGCTGCCATGCGGCTTCGCTACCCGCAAGACCACCGCCGATAACATGTACTGGCTTAATACTCGATTTTTTCATAAAGCAGGACATAGTGAGTCCGGTGGATGAACGCAATTGGACGATATGGCATTTGCTATTTTTTGGTAGAGCCTACTCGGCAGGTTCCGCCGTTTTTGTTCATAACCCAATGGGGCACTCTAACGAGAGCGGGATTATCGCTATGACGCCAGAGCAATCCAAAAAAACTCTAGGGTGGCTCCTGAACTGCCGAATACAGGAGTTGGCTCTTAGTACCCGAAGGTTATCCTCGAATACGCGCCTACTTCGAGTTGTAATCCAAAAGAAAAAGCAGCTAATGGCTACGTCTATATCTTGTTTCGCCTCCGCAGAAACAAGAACCAGAGTAGTATCTAAAGACCCCGCACTAATACAAGGCCGTCCTCAGCGGCACGTTGGCGTAGGGGTATAATTTCTTGATACTCTGAAGAGTTATACCAGCCACGCGCGGCTTCTTCGTCGGGAAACTCCAAGATTACAACTCGGCTTGGAAACCATTGTCCCTCAAGGTGTTCCGGCTCCGCGACAGCAATCGGCTTGCCTCCATGCGCTTCGAGGACTGCTCCCACCCTTTCAGAATATGCCTTGAAGGATTCGAGATCGTGAACGGCGGAATCGACGACGATATATGCGGCCACGTTTTCTCTCCTATGCTCGGACCTAGGCCCGTTTCTTTGTTTTCTTCGCCAAGGACGGAAGGTAGGGAGAGAGAAAGTCTCCCGTAAAGCTACCATCGACCATACAAATGTCTTCCGGTGTGCCGGTCGCGACAATTTCGCCACCCTTGTCCCCGCCCTCGGGGCCGAGATCAATAACCCAGTCAGCGGTCTTGATAACTTCAAGATTATGTTCAATCACAACTACTGTGTTCCCCTGATTGACCAGCGTATGCAGTACCTCGAGCAACTTCCTAACGTCGTGATAGTGCAAGCCCGTAGTTGGCTCGTCGAGTATGTAAAGCGTCTTTCCGGTCGCCCGCCGGGCCAACTCCTTGGCAAGTTTAACCCGCTGAGCCTCACCGCCTGACAGCGTGGTTGCCGCCTGACCGATATGTATATAGCTAAGCCCAACCCGTTCGAGGGTTTCCAGCTTGTCCCGGATCGCAGGTACCGCGCTAAAGAAAGCCCGTCCTTCTTCTACCGTCATGTCGAGGACATCGGCGATGGACTTGTTCCGGTAGAGTATCTCTAGAGTCTCGCGATTGTAGCGTTTACCCCGGCATAGTTCACACTCGACATAGACGTCGGGCAGAAAGTGCATTTCAATTTTTATTACGCCATCGCCTTGGCAAGTCTCACAGCGGCCACCCTTGACATTAAAAGAAAAACGGCCGGGTTTGTAGCCGCGCGCCTTAGCCTCTGGCAGCCCGGTGAACCAGTCACGGATTGGTGTGAAGGCTCCCGTATAAGTCGCGGGGTTCGAGCGCGGCGTGCGACCAATGGGAGACTGATCAATATCGATAACTTTATCGAGATTTTCGAGCCCCTTGATTATTGTATGAGCGCCAGGCGCGGCGCGCGCGCCGTAAATATGTCGCGCGGTGGCTTTAAAGAGAGTGTCGATTACTAGGGTGGATTTACCCGATCCGGAAACCCCGGTGACACAAGTAAACGTGCCGAGAGGAATCTCAGCAGTGATATCCCGCAGGTTATTAGATGTCGCGCCGATCACATGCAGCGATTGCCCGTTCTTACTTTGCCGCCGCTCAGCAGGGACTGGGACCTGCTCTATGCCAGCGAGATACTTAGCAGTCAGGCTCCTATTAACCTGTTGCATTACCTTCTTGGGACTACCATGCGCGACAACCTGTCCGCCATGTACCCCGGCGCCGGGACCCATATCGACAAGGTAGTCTGCAGAGCGGATTGCATCTTCGTCATGTTCAACCACGATAACAGTATTACCCAGATCGCGTAGACGTTTGAGTGTGTCTAACAAACGCGCGTTGTCACGCTGATGGAGTCCAATAGACGGCTCGTCGAGCACGTAGAGGACACCCGTGAGGCCGGAGCCGATCTGAGATGCTAGCCGAATACGCTGACTTTCACCTCCGGATAAAGTGCCGGCCTTGCGGTCGAGGGTCAGATATTCCAGCCCGACATCATTCAAAAACTCGAGCCGCTCGTTGATCTCGCGCAGAATACGGTCTCCAATCTCTAGTTCCTTGGCTGTAAGATGATTTTTAAGATCGCTGAACCAGTTACTAGCCGAGCCGATCGACATCTTCGTCGTCTCGCTCACATGTTTGCCATTGATCTTAATCGCCAGCGCCTCGGGCTTGAGCCGCGCGCCGCAACAGGTCTCGCAGACCGAGGTGACTTGATACTTGGCTATCTCCTCGCGTGCCCAACTGTTGTCGGTCTCACGGTGTCGCCGTTCAAGGTTCAGCACCACGCCCTCGAAGGGCTTTTTAGTCTCGTAGGTGCGCANCCCATCATCATACTTCATCTTNATGGGGGCATCGTCAGAGCCAAACAGGATCACGTCTTGTACNTTTTTTGGCAGTTCCGCCCACGCATCCACTGTTGAGACCTTGAAGTGCTTGGCGATAGCATCAAGCGTTTGCGCGTAGTAGGGGCTGGACGAGTTCGCCCAAGGGGTGACGGCACCATCACGTAGGCTTTTCGTCCTGTCCGGAACAACTAGATCCGGGTCGACCACAACCTTAGTGCCGAGCCCATCGCAGCCCGGGCAGGCACCGTATGGGTTGTTAAAAGAAAATAGCCGCGGCTCGATCTCTTCAATAGTGAAGCCGGAGACGGGGCAGGCGAACTTCGACGAGAAAATCGTCTGCTCGCCATTATCGGCATTCTCGGCGAAGGCCAGCCCGTCAGCAAGGCCAAGCGCCGTCTCGATCGAATCCGCCAACCGCGTTTCGATTCCGTCGCGCACCACAACCCGATCTACAACAACGGCAATGTCGTGTTTGTAATTCTTATCGAGTGACGGTGCATCGGCGATCTCGTATATGGCACCGTCAATCTTTACCCGCTGGAAACCACGTTTCTGCAGGCTCGTCAGCTCCTTTCGATACTCACCTTTACGCCCACGCACAATTGGAGCGAGCAGGTAGAGCCTGGTACCTTCGTCCATCTCGAGCGTACGGTCGACCATCTGGCTTACCGACTGCGCCTCAATCGGTAGCCCCGTTTCGGGCGAGTAGGCTATGCCAACCCGGGCGTAGAGAAGACGCAGATAGTCATAAATCTCGGTTACTGTACCCACAGTCGAGCGCGGGTTCCGACTTGTTGTCTTCTGCTCGATGGAAATTGCCGGCGAGAGTCCCTCGATCGAATCTACGTTCGGCTTCTGCATAAGCTCCAAGAACTGGCGAGCATACGCGGATAAGCTCTCCACATAGCGGCGTTGGCCTTCTGCGTAGATCGTATCAAAAGCGAGGGATGATTTACCTGAGCCTGAAAGTCCGGTGATTACCACCAGAGAATCCCTTGGCAGGGAAACATCGACGTCACGCAAATTGTGCTCACGCGCGCCGCGAACGACGATCTTTTTCTGCATTTGTGCCTAACAGGCGAGAGTTTCAGGACAACAAAACCGTTCTGGAATATGGCGCGGCGGTTACGAAAAGGCCAGTAGGGGGGGCAAAGGTTATTATGAGACCAATACCCAAATTTGATGGGGATAACTACACCTCCACACTGCTTGTGAGCAGCATGACCTCATGCCAGTGTTGGCTTGGTTTTGCGCTCCGATTCGAAGCCATTCCGGACGCATGATGATCGATGTCAGAGGCTAGGAGAGATCCCTCATGTCAGGCAGTGTCAACAAAGTTATGCTCGTCGGAAATCTTGGTCGAGACCCCGAAATTCGTTCCATGCAATCGGGTGATAAGGTTTGTAACCTGTCGGTCGCCACTTCCGAACGTTGGAAAGATCGTAATTCCGGCGATATGCAGGAGAAAACTGAGTGGCATAGAGTTGTCATCTTCGATCAGAAACTAGTCGAAGTAGCGGAGCGTTACCTCCAAAAGGGCGCCAAAGTGTTCCTTGAAGGCCAACTCCAGACCCGTAAGTGGACTGATCAATCTGGGCAAGACAAATACACGACAGAAGTCGTACTTCAGCGGTTCCGTGGTGAAATGGTTATGCTCGACAGCCGTGGCCAAGGCGGTGGACAAGGTGGAGGTGGCTATGATTCAACGCCCTCCTACGAGCAGCAACCTGCGGTGACCACACCCGGTACCGGCGACGACCTAGACGATGAAATACCGTTCTAAGCCGGGTTTCAAAACATTCAAAGAACCCGCCTTGCAGGTAAATTAAAACGATGTCGGGCTCAGGAATACTGCCGCATCGCTACGATTTGAAACGCCCAAACACGGTCGCCTTCGAGCAGTTTTGTAACAACCGGATTTCTTGCCCGAATCCCTAGCTTCGGGTAGGGTTCAATGATGAATATACATTCGATTCGGTACCTCTCTTTTTACATTCAAGAGATGCCCTATGCTGTTGAAAAAACGGCATGAGCGATCAGCCCGAAGAGCTTCATCCGGACGGTTTTGACATTGCGCCGGTGACCATCGAGGACGAAATGAAGTCCTCGTATCTCGATTACGCTATGAGCGTCATCGTATCGCGTGCGCTGCCGGATGTACGAGACGGCCTCAAGCCCGTCCATAGACGTATTCTTTATTCGATGAAAGAATCCGGTTTCGAGTACAACCGGCCCTACCGTAAATCGGCGCGCATAGTTGGCGAGGTTATGGGTAAGTATCACCCACATGGTGATAGCGCGATCTACGATGCCATGGTGCGTATGGCACAGGATTTCTCAATGCGCCTCGAGTTAATAGATGGTCAGGGAAATTTCGGTTCAATGGACGGAGATCGAGCTGCAGCCATGCGATATACAGAGGCGCGCATGTCCAAGGCTGCGCACTCTCTAATCGAGGACATCGACAGGGACACCGTCGATTTTCAACCAAACTACGATGAAAGCATTAAAGAGCCGGTCGTTCTGCCGGCCCAGTATCCCAATCTCCTGGTGAACGGCGCTGGCGGTATAGCCGTGGGGATGGCCACAAATATCCCGCCCCACAATCTTGGTGAGGTGATAGACGCGTGTTGCCTGTATATCGACAATCCCGAGGCAACCATCGATGAAATTCTCGAGGTAATGCATGGTCCAGATTTTCCAACCGGTGGAATAATTCTGGGGACCAGCGGCATCCGCGCCGCTTTCCACACCGGCCGCGGCTCGGTCGTCCTCCGCGCCAAGACAAACTTTGAAGAAGTACGCGCCGGGCGCAACGCAATTATTGTCACGGAAATCCCATACCAAGTTAACAAATCGCGAATGATTGAGCGTATCGCCGAAGTTGCCCATGAGAAGATCGTCGAAGGCATCGCCGATCTGCGCGACGAGAGCGACCGCCATGGTGTCCGTGTCGTGATTGAATTGAAGCGCGATGCGGAGCCAGAGGTCGTTCTTAACCAGCTCTTTCGTTACACCCAGCTACAGAGCTCCTTCGGTGTCAACATGCTGGCGCTAAATGGCGGCAGGCCAGAGCTATTGAACGTCAAGGAAATTATCGCCGCCTTCGTTGCCTTCCGCGAAGAGGTAATCACACGACGCACCATCTATGAACTCGGCCGAGCCCGCGATCGTGCGCATACCCTGGTCGGCCTCGCTATCGCAGTGACCAATCTCGACCCAGTAATCGAACTGATTCGTGCCGCTAAGGACGCTGCAAGCGCTCGCCAACAGTTGTGCGAGAAAATGTGGCCAGCCAAAGAGGTGGCGCCGCTGATTGCATTGATCGACGAGCCGGGCCGCAGTGTAGATGAAAAGGGCAATTATCAACTGTCCGACGAACAGGCGAAGGCAATCCTAGAGCTGCGTCTGCACCGGCTGACTGGCCTCGAACGCGATAAGATAGCCCAAGACCTTGAAGAGTTGGTCGAACGGATCAAGGAATATCTCTCGATCCTCGATAGCCGTGAGAAGCTCTACGGCCTTTTACGTAACGAATTAATCGAGATGCGCACGGAATTTGCTGATCCGCGGCGTACGGAGATTATCGAGGGCGAATTTGAGCAGGACCTCGAGGCCCTGATCCAGCGTGAGGATATGGTCGTCACAGTGACCCACAACGGCTACATTCAGCGCGTGCCACTTTCGACGTATCGCGAGCAGAAACGCGGTGGCAAGGGCCGGGCAGGCATGAAGGCGCGCGACGAGGATTTTGTTAGCTCGGTCTTTGTCCTCAACACACACACGCCGGTGCTGTTCTTCTCGTCGAGAGGTATGGTTTACAAGACCAAAGTTTACAACCTGCCGGTCGGCACACCACAAGGACGTGGGAAAGCTCTAGTGAACGTGCTCCCCCTCGAAGAAAATGAGACCATCACGACCCTTATGCCGCTGCCGGAAGACGAATCCGAGGCAGATGATCTGTTCGTAATGTTTGCTACCGAAAGTGGAAATGTCCGCCGCAATCGTTTATCAGATTTCGTTCAGGTAAAATCAAATGGCAAGATTGCCATGAAGCTCGATGAGGGCGATCAGCTTATCGGCGTTCAATCTTGTGAGGACACCGACCACGTGCTGCTGGCAACCGCCAAAGCGAAATCAATCCGGTTCGAGGCGACCGACGTGCGGGTCTTTGCCGGCCGCAACTCAACTGGTGTACGCGGTATCCGCCTGGGCGATAATGACCGCGTTATCTCGATGTCTATCCTGTCGCCTGCCGAGTTCTCGGTTGACGAACGCGAGGCTTACCTCAAGCGTAGCCGCGCCGAACGAGTAGATAGCGACGATGGGAAAGGCCCAGACGCCTCCGAAAACGGGATTGATAACGGGGATGCAATAGAGCTTTCGAACGAACGCTATGACGAACTCGCAGAACAGGAGCAGTTCATCCTGTCAATTACCGCAAATGGCTTTGGCAAGAGGACCTCTGCCTATGAATACAGAATTACAAACCGAGGCGGTCAGGGCGTCGTGAACATTGCGCTTTCCGACCCCAAAACGAATGCGGTCGTCGCGTCTTTTCCTGTTGAAGATAATACTCAGTTGGTCATGGTCACTGACGGGGGCCAACTGATCCGTACTGGCGTAGCAGACGTTCGCATTGCAGGGCGTTCCACGCGGGGCGTCACCCTTTTCCGGGTAGCCGATGACGAACGAGTTGTGACCGTCGCCCACTTACGCGACGATGACCAGGATGATGACGAACATGGCGACATGAGTGATGGAGGTGCTGGAATCAGTGCGGATGATGGGGACGCACCAGCGGCAGCGAACGCAGATGCCGAGGAACCAACCGGCAGTTTGGAAACGGTATCTGAGGATGAAAATGGCAAAGACTGAACGGGTGGGGGTCTACCCCGGCACATTCGATCCCACCACTAACGGGCACATGGACATCATTAAGCGGGGTGCACGGGTACTAGACCGCCTGGTGATAGGCGTCGCCGTTAATGCAGGTAAGGGGCCACTTTTTTCTCTCGACGAACGAGTTGAGATAGTCCGCGATGAGGTAACTTCATTAGACTCCGGTCGCCTAGGCGTAATTGAGGTCAAACCATTTGATTCCTTGCTTATGCAATTCGCCGAATCAGAGAATGCGGGCTGCATCCTGCGGGGGCTCCGTGCCGTCTCGGACTTCGATTATGAGTTCCAGATGGCAGGCATGAACGCCCGCCTTAATCCCGACATAGAGATCCTGTTCCTTATGGCCTCGGAGACGAACCAATTTATCGCTTCGCGTCTAGTAAAGGAGATTGCGGCGCTCGGAGGCGACATCACCAGTTTCGTTTCGCCCACTGTCGCCCAACGCATGCATGAACGGCTCGACCTAAAGTCAGTCAGCGAGTAAACATCAATGATAAAAAGAAGATGCTTTCAAGTCGCCCTAGTCGCGGCTTTTAGTCTATTAGCAACGGATGGGTTCGTATCATACTCGACCAAAGCCCAAGCCGAAACACGAGCAACGGAGCGCGACATGGAAAATACACTCTACATTGACCTTGAAAGCGGTCGCGTCACTATCGAGATGCGGCCTGACTTGGCACCCAACCATGTCGCCCGGATTAAAGAACTGGCCCGAGATGGTTTCTATGATGGCGTTGTTTTCCATCGTGTGATTGACGGCTTCATGGCTCAAACAGGAGACCCGACCGGCACCGGGACCGGCGGGTCCGATAAGCCGGATCTAGACGCTGAATTCTCGGATGCAAACCATGGGCGCGGCGCGGTCTCTATGGCCCGTGCCCAGAGTCCCAACAGCGCTAACAGTCAGTTCTTTATTGTCTTCGACGATGCTTCCTTTCTCGATGGCCAATACACGGTATGGGGCCAAGTAACAGAAGGAATGGAACTGGTCGACGGGATCAAGCGCGGCGAAGGGTCGAGTGGTACCGTCCAGAATCCCGACCGAATGATCAAAGTCCAAGTCGCTACCGACGCCCAGTAGGGAGGCTATAGAAAACTCGGATCGGTCTTAATTAGGCCTCTGACCCCTTTTTGCCTGCCTTCCTAGAACTTGGTTAGCTGGCGGACTTCTGAAAGTAGTGGTAGCCGCCTGACTGAGGTAGCTAAGTTCGCTTAATTAGGACATGCGAGCATATGGCTTGTTCATGAATTTACTTGCGACTGCAGCCATCTCGGTAAATATTTTGTTAGCGATCGGCAGTGCCAACGCTGAACGCATTCAGCTCAATTCAGGTGATGTATCCGAACTACCTATACACGTGCGCGAAGCCACAAAACCGCGTGCGAATATTATTGCTATTGTCGGTGGAGCCGGCGTTAGGAATAAAGACGGACGAAGTCAGAATTACCTCGTCAAGCAGGCGAAAACATTTGCGCAGTCGGGCATAACTTTCTATCTGTTTCCTAATAATGATACACAAGAAAAAGGGGGATACTCCCTAAGAAACAGTCCCGCTCGTACCGAACGAATACACTCGTTGGTTGAAATAATCAGGAAACGAAATAAGGAACCCATATACATCGTCGGATTCAGTCGAGGCTCGGTTGACGCAGGAAGGTTCGCCAAAACACACCCTAAATCCATCGAAGGAATTGTAATAGCTTCCGGCATTTTTACTAACGAATCTAGAAAGGCGCGGGACTACACAATGGAGTTAATAATTGGGCGACACATCGAAATCCCAGTTCTTTTCGTCCACCACGTTACCGACGCATGCCACGTAACGCCGTTTAAACATGCTAAATTATTTTTCCACGCTCTGGATGCTCCTGCTAAAGAGTTTCTCGCCTATAACGGCGGGGGGAGAACCGGGCGCGATTGTGGGCCTCTTAACCATCACGGTTTTGAAGGTATTGGGGCCACGGTTGCGCAGGATATCTCTTCTTGGATCCTTAGGCCCAAATAACTGGCGGTATTACCCCCACGTTCAGTAGTATTTTTAAATTCCCTAGCTTTAGTTCCTAAGTAGAATCGTATGGCTACAACGGCTATCTTTTTCGCTGAATAAAAAAACGTTTTCTGACCTTTAAGCCCGTTTTCATACTCCTATTGGTGGATGTTGTGATGAGAACTTTAACTGCTACCGTCATCGGTATCGGACTTTGCTTCGCTGCTACGAATGTGAATGGTAAGTTTTTCTCCAAAAACCAATTGCCGAAGGTCGAAACTATAGAAGTGTCGGTCCAGGTAGATGTGGCCGACGACTGTCTAAACGACAACGGGACGTTACAGACGCAAGCAGAGTTAGTACTGCGCCGATCCGGCATCACGGTGAAACGTAGCGACGACGCACACGTATTGGGTATAAATATTATTGGGTACTACTCAAACGCAGGTGTGTGCGTGGCTGACATAGACGCACAGCTTTGGAAATTTGAGCGCCTAACTAATGGGTCTTCGGGGCTTGTCGAAGCAGCTACTTTAGGAAGTCTTCTGAGCGGTCCGAAGCAGGATTTTACTTCGCAAGTTCGCGACGCAGTGGACGAACTTACTTCAGAGTTAGCCAACGAGATTCTAAAGGCACGGCAGAATTAGCTAATTGGCCACGAACGATCTACCGCTCTGCCAATCCTTTTCAACTTCCATTTTTTACCTTAACTAGACCCTGATGTAGCCCGAACTAGACCCTGATATAGCCCGTAGCGTTCGGGTTTGGGCATTAGTCCGTAGAGGCCGCTTGATCTCTAAAAGTCCAAGGTTTATATGGTCTTAGGAATTAGTAGGGCACTTAGCTCAGTTGGTAGAGCATTCGACTTTTAATCGAACGGTCGTAGGTTCGAATCCTACAGTGCCCACCATTCCCTCATTCGAAAATTAACCGTATCTGGAACGCAGTCCGCGAGTCCGGAGGATTAGGAAGCCGATAATGGTTAGGTTCGCCAAGTTGAACCCGACACCGATGAGAAACGCGATCTGGTAACCCCCGGTCAGATCAAAAACGTAGCCTCCGAGCCATTATCCAAGCGCCATTCCTCCACCAGCACAGAGCAAGATTAGACCGGTCCTTCGTCCAGCCTGAGCGGCTGGTAGAAGCTCGCGCACGATGACTGGGTAACAGGGCAGAATCCCGCCATAGCCGAGCCCGAACAGCGCAGCTGCAAGAAAGACCGACGGTAGGCTATGTACGAAGGCAAGAACAAACAGCAATGTTGCCTGAGTAGACGAGAAGGCAAGGATTGCCCGCAAGCCGCCATAGCGCCCACCGAGTAAACCAACCCCGAAGAAACTTGCTAACGCGGAGCAGCCGAGCATCACCGATAAAACCTCCGCCCCGCGGGCCGGATTATATCCGAGGTCGCTGACGTGACTGACGATGTGGGCAAGGGGGAGGGACATTGCTACGCAGCAACCGATTGATGCGACCGATAGCAATATCTGTACCGTGCGCGGCATCAGAGGAGCGCGCGCCGGCGAACTGCCAGAGACATGGTTAGAGCGGCCTTTAGGTATGGTGCCCACATTTGGTGGTCGTTGACGCAGTATCATTGCCAACGGGAGCATGGTCCCGAGCGCAAACAGGCCGTACATAAGTGCCGTCTGTCGCCAACCTACCGCTGCGATCAAATAATGGAACACCTGCGGCCACATCAAGCCGGCTAGCCCCTGGCCTGACCCGACGATCCCGACAGCGAGGCTCCGGTTGTGCTCGAACCAGCGCGTGATATTGGCGGTCAGCGGCGCGAACAGGCTGGACCGCCCAAAGAAACCCAGCATGACACCATAAATAAAGAAAAGCTCCCACTGGGTCTGAACCAAACTTGTCAGAATTGCACCGAGCCCAACCATGCTTGCACCGATGAAGGCGGGAACCATCATACCGCGGCGATCGAGCAGCCAACCCATAAAGATGCCACCGACGCCGGCACCAGCATATTGCAGCGCGTAAGCAATTGATGGGATCGCGCGCGGCCATACGAATTCGGCGCTTATCTGCTTCAGTGCGACGACGATAAAGTAGATACTGCCGGTACCAATCAGCATGAACAGAAGTGACGCAATCAGAACCAAGTTCCGTTGCCGAACCTCAGGCGTTCGCAACATTACCAGAATAAATTTCACAAATATTTCCTCACGCGGCCCTCCGTCGTGCCGTGTTTATATTCAGCATCAGTCTAGTCGGTAGAATGCCGCCGCGGTGTCATGAAAGAAGGCACGCTGTTCGGCCTTAGTTCGGCGAGCAAGAGCCGTGCGCGCCAACGCAACCACGTCGTCATAGGGAATCTTTATCTTCTCTACCGGAAAGTTACTGCCGAAGAAGCACCGCTCGGCCCCGAATAGATCGATCAGTGCAATGTACTGTCGTGATACGGCCCCTGCAGACCGGGGCGTGCCCCAATTGACCACATTGGGTCCAGAACATTTCACGGAGAGGTTTTCGAATGCAGCCAGAGGAGCGATTGCTCGACGCCACGCCTCGAAACTCGCGTTGTCATCGCCCGTTAGCAATCCACCATGGACCAAGCAAAATTGAAGGCCAGAATGTCCAGCAAGAAGGTCGGCGAAGAATTTGAACTGATTGGCGAATCCCTGAAGTTCGAAATGCAACCCACCCGCTTCCAGAGCTTCCAGACCGCGATGGAATTCTGGCGACAAACAGAAGTTCGGACGGTCGACCACCTGCCATTCTGGTTTGTCGGGGTGCCAGGCAACAACATGGCGAATACCCCGGATGTTTTTATATTGCAGATGGGCAGCAAGCATCGTTTCAATGTCGTCATCCGTAATGTTGGCATGACCAACGATGGCGTGAGGAAACCCATTTTCGTCTGCTACTCCCTGTAGCCAGCGAGTTTCACCCGCATGGTCGGGAGGATTGTAGTGAGCTTGCTCGTGGACAGACTTGACTATCTTGTTATCTCCGAAGTCGCCCAGCAAATCGTCGATTAGATAATCCTGACGGAGTAACTCGTACTCAGGTCCAAAGATTTTGGGAGAGGGTGGGGCAGTCAGCCACGGGTAATTCCGCACCTCCCAGATATGGTGATGGGTATCTATGATAGGGCCATCGTACATAACGTGCGATCCCGGGAAATATAATGGATGGTAGGCGCTACTACCAACCAGCCCGTTCTAGGTTTTCTGGCCCGGGCTCCAAGTCTCCCGCGTGAATCTTTCGCGCCATCTCGGTTATCCCCGCGCAGACCGGGGCGGGTCGGCCTATTTTCTCACATTCATTGGCTACCAGCCCCTGAATCATATCGGTCTCACAGAGTCTTCCCTTCATTAGATCCTGGAGGCTGGTGTTGACAGGCCCCGGGCCAATATCATCGAGGATCTTGTCGAGAAGGGTTTCGAGAAGATTATTGGTATTGGTTACGTCTTCCGGTTTAAGCCCGAATACCGGCACAACCTTGTAATCGAGCGACTGCCCCGCTGCGAGCGCCTCTTCGCCCGCCTGAAGGAACCATTTGCGTGCCCTCGCAGCGAATTCAGTTCCGTTCTGCTGCAATACCTGCTCGGGTGTGCCACCGAGAACCGCCATAGAACCCATAATCATCGCATTAACGATCAGTTTTACCCATTTCGCCGAAAGTATCTCATCGATGACCTCGACTGTGCCTGTGTGACTACAAAGCTCGGCAATCGTCTCAATGTGTCGTTCCTGAGAAGGATCGAAGGCCCCGATCCCAAACCAAGTGTGATCCTTGCCCGTGCTGCGCCGAACGTCCCCAGGGTCAAACAGTTGCGAGGCTAACTCAATGACACAACCCAAAGTCCGCTCGACGCCGACTATTTCCGCCACGGATTCCGCCGTCATTGCATTTTGTACAGCAACCAGCACCCCATCTTCCGCTAGATATGGGTCAATAAATTTCGCCAGCCAGTCGGCGTCATAGGCCTTCGATACCAACAGGACGACGTCAAACTTCTCGGAGAAGGTGCAAACGTCACTTAAGTGATAGGCGTCTACCGGGACTTTCAGTACGTGGTCTTTACAGCGGACGGTCAGTCCATTAGCGCGCATCGCTTCTACATGCTCGGCCCACATGTCGATCATCGTGATCTGACGCCCAGCGTTAATTAGGTCCGACGAGATGACACTACCGTTTGCACCGGTGCCAAGAACGGCGATTCTTTTGTCCATGGTCTTCTCCAAAAGGGTGTCCATTTTCTGCGGCGTATTGCGCTTCGAATTCTAATCCTATCATTTAGGGTGACGGATTGGCACGGGGCTAGAACACCTATGTAACCGTGCACATCGACAGGCACGCGCATTAGGGTCAAACTAAGGTCTGGATAGCCCATCCAGGCATCAAGGAACGGGCCTTTATATTTCGGGGGAATCGATATGCTTTTTAAATGCGCCCAACATGCGCCGTCGGACGATCAGGGACACACCAGGACCGTAACCAACGGCAAAAAGCACCTGACAGTCGACATTCACTGCCACGTACATATCCCCGAGGTCGATGCGATGACCGAAGGGCATTGGAGCACTGAGGACATTCCCGCAATTCACTTCGCTAGTGACCTCACACGTGGGCTAAACGTAGAGCAAAATGAAATTCTCATGCCCAAACTGACCCAGCCTGAGTTACGTATCGCGGACATGGACGCCAGCGGCGTGGACATGCAGGCGATCTCTCCTGCGCCATGGCATTACTGTTACTGGGCGGACCCTGATTTGGGCCACGAAACGGCAGTTTACACGAACAATTACATGGCCGAACTCGGTGCAAAGTATCCCGACCGACTGATCCCAATGTGCACGGTTCCATTACAGGCTCCAGAACTTGCCGTGGCTGAACTTGAACGTTGCCACAGGGAACATGGTATGCGCGGGGTCGAGATCGGGACCAATGTCGCTGGCAGAGAACTGACCCGCATCGGACTCGACAGGTTTTTCGCCAAAGTCGAGGAACTGGACATGCTGATTTTTATGCACCCTATCGGCACGACCGAGGGGGGCCGGATGAAGGATCACTATTTCACAAACCTGATTGGCCACCCTTTGGAATCGGCATTGGCGATTGGGCATCTGGTATTTGACGGTTATCTCGAGCGCTATCCAAATCTAAAAGTGTGCGTCGCCCATGGTGGTGGCTATCTACCTGGGTATTGGGGCCGCTTCGATCACCCGTATCCAACCCGGGCCGACGTGCAGGGTAATTTGCCCCAGCCACCATCCCATTACTTGAAGAAACTCCATTTCGACACGGTGGTCTTCACTGAAATTCAGCTACGACATTTGATAGAGACTTGGGGGTCCGACAAGATTGTAATGGGAACGGACTATCCCTATGACATGGCCGAGACGGATCCAGTCGGCCATGTAGATTCGGTCGAGGGCCTTTCGGATGATGATAAGGCGCTGATCTGGGGTGGCAACGCCGCACGGTTACTCAACCTCGCTGCCGGCGCGTAGCTACTAGAACTCGCCGATATTCAACTTCACCCCTTGCCCTCATAAACCTCAATAACTCTAGTGGCGTCGTCTTTAGCCCAACCAGCTGCCGCGGCCCGTTCGAACATGGCCCGCGCAGCGGGTACAACTGCAAGATCTATACCGTTCTCTCTCGCCAAGTCGATCGCGATCCCCATATCTTTGATGAAAATCTCGACCGCCCCCCGTGCCGTGAAGTCTCGCTGAGTGAGGGGAACAATAGACATATCGAGCATCTTACCTTTCACCGAACCCTTCGGCAGACAATGCGCCATTACCTCGTGAGATAGCCCCGCTCTCTCGCCGGTTATGATCACCTCGGCAAGCAGTGCGGTACTCGCATTAACGAATAGATTTGTAATCACCTTCATAACAGCTCCGGTGCCCGACGGGCCTGTATGAGTGGTATCGGCCGAAATTTTCTCTATGATTGGCTCTACACGTGCAAAAGCCGTATCGCTGCCGCCAACCATGAAAGTAATGCTCCGGTCTTCCACCTGGGGTGTGGACCCAGAGATCGGCGCATCGAGCATATCTATGCCCCGTTCCGCAAGTTTTGTGCATAGGTTCATACTGTAAGCCGGCGGCATGGTGCTCATCTCTACGTGGATTAGATCGGATTTGGCCGCCTTGTCGATGCCATCTACCCCGAACAGGTTATCTTCGATATGTTCAGCCTTGAGCAGGATGGAGAAGGTAATCTCGCTCATCTCAGCGACGGCGCGGGCATTGAGACAAGCGCAGCCACCTGCCGCTGAAAACATTTCCATGCGCGCCGGATCGATGTCGTAACCGGCGACCTGATAGCCGTCTGCAATTAATTCCCGCGACAGCGATAAACCCATTTTGCCTAGACCGATCATCCCTAGTTTCTCGCTCATACGAATTTCTCCTCAGATCTTGGCAGTTGTTAGTCCGAGTAAAAACATACCCGATATACAGGCCGGTTTGCGGCATTGCGTGCCTACAATTTTTTGAATTCCTTGACAAATCATGGGGGGTGGCTCACATAGCCAATATTAGTTATCTCGCGATTGCGCGAAGCGCTGGGACTAACCAGCGCATATCTTGAGAATGACCTCCTAAAATTTGTGTCGAACCGGCCGCGCCCGGAAACGACAGCAGGCCAAGGTTTAACCGCGTCGATTACAAAATCGACCGGACCTTTGGCGCATAAGGACTTTTACGTGACTGAAATTAAATTCACGGATCTCGGCTTAGCCGATCCGCTACTACGTGCATTAAATGATCGCGGCCATAAAAACCCAACACCGATCCAAGCAAAGGCCATTCCTAGGCTTCTTAAGGGCGTTGACCTTCTCGGCATTGCTCAGACCGGAACCGGAAAAACTGGCGCGTTCGCGCTCCCTATCCTAAACATGCTGTCCCGGGGCCACGGTGATGGAAAGAGGAGGCATGCGCGCGCTCTGGTTCTGGCACCAACGCGCGAATTGGCGATTCAAATCGGTGACGAAATTCATGCCTATGGCCGCTATCTCCACCTCCGTCACGCCGTAATTTTTGGCGGTGTCTCCCAGCACGCGCAGGTTACCAAGCTACGTCGCGGCGTTGACATTATCGTTGCCACTCCCGGCCGATTGCTGGACCTCATGGAGCAGGGCCATATTGTGCTTAACCATGTAGAGCATCTCGTTCTTGATGAAGCCGACCGTATGCTCGACATGGGTTTCATCCACGATGTACGAAAAATTCTGGCCGCGTTGCCAGACGATCGCCAGTCATTACTCTTTTCTGCGACCATGCCCACGGAAATCGTCAAGTTGTCCCATGACATGCTTTATGAACCCGAGCGAATCGATATCGCACCCACGGTGGTCGCGGTCGAGACCATCCACCAGAGCGTTCACTTTATAGACAGCAAGGAAAAGCAGCGCCTGTTACGTGAATTGTTGGCAGATACCGCTATGAAACGGGTGATCATCTTCACTCGCACTAAGCATCGTGCAAACCGTGTCGCCGACAATCTAACAAAAGTTGGTGTCGAGGCCGCGGCCATCCATGGCAACAAATCCCAAGCCGCTCGGCAAAGGGCCCTAGAGGCCTTTCGCAAAGGCCGGGTTCGGGTCCTTGTCGCCACCGACATTGCAGCCCGCGGTATCGACGTGAAGGACATCACCCATGTGATTAACTTCGAGCTCCCCAACGAGCCTGAAAGTTATGTACACCGTATCGGCCGAACAGCTCGCGCCGGCGCCAATGGCTCGGCCCTGTCGTTCTGTGATGCAACCGAGTACGATTACCTTAAAGATATCGAGGCCCTGATTAAGCGCTCTATCGAGACGGCCAGCGGCCAGCGGCCTGCCAATCCGGTCAAGGCTAATCGCAGCGCAGGAGGCAAGCGCCCGCAACGGCAACGCAACCGCTCCCGACGGGGAGGACGACGACCGACCCGGCGTGCTGCTTGATCTACAAAACCCGACAGGGTCAACACATCAGGCACCAAAGGAGAGAACAGCATGGCAAGAAAGACAAACTATAGCTTCGAGAAACGCCAACGCGAGCTCCAGAAGAAGGAGAAGAAAGCGGCGAAGGCCGAGGCCAAACGGGCACAGGCAGACGCCAGACGAGGCATTGTAGAGCCGAGTGAAGACAATCCAATTGCGGGCTCAGAAGATAAGTCCGAGTGATCTGCGTATTTCGCCATTCACACCCTTGAGGGCACCCCCAAAACAAAGGGTGCCCTTTTTTGGCTACTTTATTTTCCTACCGCATTATTTCCTGTAACCGGTATAGATGTCTCGCACCCGCTACATCCTTGTCATGATCCCTGGCCTTGGTCTGGCGTTTATTTTGAGTCAGTTCCTTCGGTCAATACCCGCGGTTATTGCGCCGGACCTTCGCGTCGAACTAGAACTCACAGCGGGCCAGCTGAGCAACCTACCTGCGGCGCTATTCTTAGGTTCCGCAATCATGCAATTGCCCGCAGGGGTTCTGCTCGACCGATTCGGCCCGCGCAAGACAATTTCCGCATTCGCGCTTCTGACTGCAGCCGGACTGTTTAATTTTTCGTTGGCAACTACAAGCGGTGGACTGACCTTCTGGCTTCTCGTCACCGGTTGGGGTATCGCCCCAGTCTTCATGGGCACAATAGTTCTTCTTTCACGTTGGGTTCCTCGTGACAGACTATCAACCATGACCGCGCTAACGGTGGGTGTTGGAGGAACCGGCATGCTATTGTCAGCAGCACCCTTTGCAGCTGCAACCGAGGCCTTTGGATGGCGCGATACGCTGACCGCAGTCGCGGCTTTCGCACTCATGCTTGTATTTGTGATCTTGGTCACCGTGCGGGATCACCCACCCAATATTCCGATACCAAGTGGGCCGGGCGAAACACTCGGCGAGGTTGTTAGCGGACTTCGCGTCGTATTCCGCGAGCCCAGACTCTACGCAATCGGCTGTATCGGGGGCATGACAGTAGGCTCATTCCTGACCTTTCGTGCGCTCTGGATTGGACCTTACCTAAACGACGTCTTTGGCTCGGACCTAATCGCGCGTGGAAACATTATATTTTTAGTTTCACTCGCCTGGTTGGTAAGCGCGGTCGCTATCGGTCCGCTCGATCGAATATTTGATACACGCCGACTAATCGTGGCAATTGGCGGATTATTGATGGCACTTTGGTTTACACTGTTGGCAATGATGGACGATGACTCACTGCTCCTCGCGTCCATCCTCATGGTTGTCCTTGGGCTCTGTTCGGGCCTATCTTCGCCGATCTTTGCCCATGCGCGCGCACTGTTTCCCGATCGCTATGTCGGCCGACTTGTAACAGCTATCAACCTGTTCGTCTGGGGTGGAGTATTCCTGGTGCAGGTAGTCACAGGGCTTTTTATCGATCTGTTCCCGGCCGACCCAATGGGGCAGACGCCCATAGAGGCTTATCGCTGGAATTTTGTAATCCTGGCCGTGCTCCTCGTCGCCGCCGTGCTATTTTACCTGCGGGTCGAGGATATTCCGCCTTCCAAGGATGCCGGCATTCCCTAAGCCGCTGGGCGATCCCCTCTATTTCACAGACTCTTGCCTTTCACGCAAAAGAAACGCTCTCCAAATAAAACAAGCGGTGGTCTGATTGGTTGAAATACGGCACCATTTGTAGCAGTTCTTTTCCTGAATCTATGGTATCGCGGTCCATGTCCCAGCAGCCCAAAATAACCCTGTTCCATGTCCACAAAGACGCGATGACAGCTGCAGTTGATACCTTTCAACGTGACTGGCCGGAGGCGCGCATCAGTAACATTCTTGAGGACGGCCTCTTCGAATGGATTCGGGAAACCGGGCGTGTGGTGCCGGATATGTACGCTGCATTCGAGGACCTTACAGATTATGCGCTTGATCGCGGTGCCGATGGCATTCTCTACTCCTGTTCGGCGTTCCATGAATGCATCGATGCCTGTATCGCGAAACACGACCAGCCACTCCTGAAACCCAATGAAGCTATGATCGAAGCTGCGCTTAACCAGGGAAGGAGAATTGCAGTTCTCGCCACCGTCGAACCGACGATTACGTCGATTTCTGCCGAAATAGAAACATTGGCAATTAAAACCGGGCGCCCGGTGACCGTGATACCAATCATGGTAGAGGATGCCTTTGATGCCATGGCAGCAGGAGACGGAGCGCGACATGACCGTCTGGTGGCGGCCGCTGCTAAGGATACGACAAATGTAGACGTTATTGTGCTGTCGCAGTTTACCTTGTCACGTGCAGCGCCGGCCGTCCAAGCCGCCACCGATATTCCAATTCTAAATTCGCCGGCCGCGGCGGTCCGCAAGATGCGTCGTCTACTAGGCGGCTAATCGACCTACTCCTAGCCCGGTACAAACTCTACGCCGCAAGCGCACGGTAACAATTCTGGAAATAATGATAGGCCCGGGGAGATTGATTAGGTTGAACATCGAGAACGGAACTGTAAACGCTAACGGCCTGTCGCTTCATTACCTAACCTGTGGAGAAGGGGCCCCGTTGGTCCTCCTTCATGGCTGGCCGCAAACATCATATTCCTGGCGCAAACTTCTGCCTATTTTAGCGCCGCATTACCGGTGCGTAGCGCCAGACCTAAGGGGCCTTGGTGAATCAGACAAGCCGGCCGACGGTTATGATATGCGCACCGTCGCTAACGACATCCACGCAATGTGCGAAGCCATGGGGCTCGAGAATGTTTATCTAGTCGGGGCGGATTGGGGCGGACTGGTAGCCCGGCGTTTTGCTCTCGATCGTCCAGGCGTACTAGACCGGGTATGTATCGTCGACATCGTGCCCCACGATCAAATTTTCGCTAATTTCACCCCGGCGTATGCGCGGCGCGCTTGGCACTATTTCTTTAACGCGGTGCCGGATATGCCTGAGCAGCTTGTCGCACACGATATAGCGCTCTTTCTAAAGACCATGCTCCAACAGAAATACCACGATACCGCGATCATGACAGAGGCTATCGATGAGTATGTTCGAGCATATTCGAAACCCGGCGCACTTCGTGGCGGTTTTGCTTATTACAAGGCAATGTTCGACGAAAATCCGTCGATTGACGCCGAGAATCCGGCTGCACAAATTATTGAACCAGTCCATTGCGTATGGGGTAACAGTGGCGGCATGGGCGAGTCGTTTGACGTACTTGATATGTGGGCATCTGTGGCACCAATACTCTCGGGCCGGGGACTCGACGAGTGTGGGCATTATGTCCACGAGGAACAGCCAAACGAACTGGCTAAAGAAATCATTGCCTTCGGTAAGCGCTGACCGGCCTCAACCCACTTAACGCGGGGAGCTACGTCGCCCTATGACTAGTAACATTATCGATGATTTGTCTAGCGAACAGCTAGCCGTCGTAGTCGAACTACAGCGGGTGGAACTCAACAGGCTTCTCGGTGAACAAAGGCGTCTAACTGCGCGCATGGATGCGTTATTAGGACTCCAAGAACGCGAACAGGTGCTACGACAACAAATGCAGACGGCGTTGGACCATCTGGTTATGCAGCGGGACGGAACTGGCAGGCCGCAAGAAGAATTTCCATCCGTTGGCTCCAGCGCGCCGCTGCTTTCCGATCGCCTAGACCGGGCAGAGCGCAGGTTTCGCAAATTACGCGCAGCCGTAGGCCAATTGTTGGTGGTTTTAGAGCGTCAACGCGCCAACTGAACCGATAGAGGACTCTGCTAAGAGACCCTCTTAGTGGGCCATAAACACCGGGACTTCTGACTTAGAGAGAATCTGGCTGGTAGCGCCACCAAAAATCATCTGACGCAGGCGACTCTGGGTGTAACCGCCCTTAATGAGCAAGTCACCACCAATCTCCATCGTCTCGCTAAGGATTACGTCACCTGCTTCTGCTGCTGAGCGCCGGCCCGGTACCTCACGTACATCCACCGTAACATCATCGCGGACCAGGTTTGCCTTCACCTCTTCAGCATCAGGGCCAGGCACCATCCCGCCCTCTACCGCAAGCACCGTGATCCGCTCAGCTTGGCGCAAGACGGGCTTCGCAAAGGCAATTGCGCGGGCCGTCTCCGTACCACCATTCCATGCAATCACGATATGGCGTCCAATTGCTGCCGGAGTCCTCGGTGGAGCTATCAAGATTGGGCGGCCAGATTCGAACAGCACTGTCTCTAGTGTGTTCATTGCTGGGGTCATCATGCCTGGCATAGGGCGCCCGACAACAGTCAGATCGAAGACCCGCGCACGCTGCCCGAAAACACCTATTCCGGAAGCTTCACTCTCGACCCAGCGAGCACAAAGTTTACTAGCATCATCTTGCGCCTGAGGAATCTCATTCTGGGTGATGAATTTTTGAAATTCGGAGCGCAGGCGCCCAGCTCGCATGCGTTGCTCCGTCTCGAACTGCTCCTCAGTACCAGAAAGCGCAGCTGCGCCGCCTTCGAATCCCACCGCAACCGCCCCAGCTAGAGTGGGAAGTATGCACAGGCCCTCAACATAGCTTTCGTAACGTTTCGCGAAGACGAGCGCCGTGCCCAACACAGACTCCAAGATTTCGCTCTCTTCAAGAGGGACTAAAATTGAACTAAACGCCATAAGTGCCTCCCAACGCGTATGGCTATTAATCTAATAATGCGCTCAGTAACCAGTTCGGGCAACCCACGAAGAATTCAGCTGCCCTATGGTTGCTTCACCGGGGGGCTTCGGGTAAAAAATCGCGCTTCCGAACGGAGCGGCAGTGGCGGAATTGGTAGACGCGCAACGTTGAGGGCGTTGTGGGCGCAAGCCCGTGGAGGTTCAAGTCCTCTCTGCCGCACCAACATCGGAACGGACATCGGGTCACGCGGCAGTGGCGGAATTGGTAGACGCGCTAGCTTCAGGTGCTAGTGGGGGTAACCCCGTGGAGGTTCAAGTCCTCTCTGCCGCACCACTCTATATACAAAAAAGAAATTTCTAACGTTTCCTTTTGGGAAACGCCCTTGGCCTTTTGGTGGCAACTCAATATTGCTCAGTCCGTCGATCGCGGTCTTGTCACAATTGACCACCGCCGTTGTTTTAGATGCTTAATCGGTAAGCCGCTTAATTGCGGGTTGCTTAGCGCAAACTCGCCAAGGAACCAATGGCACCTCGGTGCCGTCGACGGCCCCATTTCCGAGCACATCTGCCACATTGGGATTGCACCAATACCGGCAGGCATTATATGTGTTCCCCGAGGAAAGCCACATGGTAAAAAATGATGAAGAACAGGACAAGCGCGCCGAACGGGCGAATTTCCGTGGCCGCAAACGGCACGGCATAGTTTCTCGTCTCCGGGGCTATTTTGTTGCCGGCCTTCTAACAGTCGCCCCAATCGGATTGACCCTGTGGCTGTTCTGGGTACTGCTGAAGTTCGTGGATTCGCGAATTACACCGTTGATCCCCGAGGCCTACAACCCAAATACTTATCTCCACGCCGTGGCGTTCGATATTCCCGGGGTCGGGCTGATCGTACTGATAATCTCGCTTATCATTATAGGCGCTCTTACCCGGATGCTACTCGGCCGTACTTTGGTGCGCCTGGGTGAAAGTTTAGTTAACCGCATGCCGGTGGTTCGGAGCGTCTATGGCGCGACTAAACAGGTCGTCGAAACTGTTCTAAAGAGCCAGTCTGATGCGTTTCGACAGGTTGTCTTGTTTGAGTATCCTCGGCGCGGAAGCTGGGCGATCGGTTTTGTGACCGGGCAAACGAAGGGCGAGGTTCAAAACCTGACAAACGACGACGTAGTCAACGTATTCCTTCCCACTACACCGAACCCCACCTCGGGTTACCTGCTATTCCTTCCCCGGCGCGAAATCATCCCGTTGTCGATGACTGTCGAAGAAGGGATCAAAATGATCATCTCTGGCGGAATCGTTACACCGCCTGACAATCGGTCATCGGAAGAACAAAAGGTCAAGCTCGTTGCTGCAGCCAATGGAGATATCCCGACAATCAGCGCCGATGTGGACGCGAGCCTGATAGACATAAAACCTAACAACAGAGACTAATTAACCTGCCCGGGTAAAACGTATAGCCGCATCTCTTTCGAACAGGTACAGAAGTGTGCGCAACGCTTGCCCGCGTGCGGTTTTAAGCGCTGGATCGCGCGCTAAGATTAACTGCGCATCGTCGCGCGCTACGGCGAGAAGTTCACCATGCGCATTTAGGTCTACCACGCGAAAGTCCGGTAGACCGGATTGACGGGTCCCTAGGACATCGCCCGCACCGCGCAGCCTTAGGTCCTGCTCTGCGATCTGGAAACCGTCATCTGTATCACGCAGTACTCGAAGGCGTTCACGGCCCGTGGCGCCAATGTCATGGCCATATAACAGGAGGCAAGTCCCAACTCGGTCTCCACGGCCTATGCGACCGCGCAACTGATGCAGCTGGGCAAGCCCAAACCGCTCCGCATGCTCTATAACCATTACGGTGGCGTCGGGTACATCGACGCCTACCTCGATAACTGTCGTTGCCACCAGAATATCAACCGCCGGCTCGGCACCCCCAGCGAACCGAGACATCACCTCGTCCTTCTCCTTCCCCGACATCTTGCCGTGAACCAAACCGACCCTGCCTCCGAACCGTTGATTTAGGGCACTATGCCGCGCTGTTGCGGCCGCAACGTCGATGGCTTCAGATTCCTCGACCAGCGGACATACCCAGAATACCTTTCCGCCACTGTCGAGATGTCTCTGAACACCGGCAATGGCGTCATTCAGACGATCAATAGATGCGGTGGTAGTTGTCACTGGCTTCCGGCCTGCCGGTTTCTCACGTAGCTGGGACTCATCGAGGTCGCCATAGGCCGCGAGCATAAGTGTGCGCGGGATCGGTGTGGCGGTCATGAGCAAAACGTCAACCGCCGATCCTTTTTCAGCGAGCAAAAGTCGCTGATGGACACCGAAGCGGTGCTGCTCGTCGACTACCACAATGGCAAGGTCATCAAACGCAATGTCATCCTGAAAGAGCGCGTGAGTTCCAACGACGATTGGTGTGGAGCCATTAGCCAAGCCCGCGAGAATCGTTGTGCGTGCCTTGCCCTTATAACGCCCAGTCAAAAGCACGCAGGGTACCCCTGCGGCTTCCGCTAGCGGAGCAATGGTCGCATAATGCTGCTGGGCAAGAATCTCGGTTGGCGCCATCAACGCAGCTTGTCCACCGGCCTCTACGGCAGTCAGCATCGCCACTAAGGCGACAATAGTCTTGCCGCTGCCAACATCGCCCTGTAGCAGCCGCAACATCCTGCTATCGGCCGCCATATCGACACTGATTTCGTCGATGGCAGTATTTTGGCTGTCGGTAAGCCTGAATGGAAGGACGGAAAGGACGCGTGAACGCAAGCGCCCATCTCCTTCAATCGCCCGCCCTGCTTGGCGCCGTACATGCGAGCGTACCAGCATGATCGCAAGCTGGCTGGCCAGGAGCTCGTCATAGGCAAGGCGCATCCGTGCCGGCGCAGCGGGATCAAGAGTCAAAGGTCCATCCGGCGCATGTGCCGACACCAAAGCAGCTTGCCACGGCTTCCATTCCCGTTTTGCAACGAGAGCCGGATCGAGCCACTCGGGCAGGTTGCTCGTACGGTCAATAGCGCCGGCAATAACTTTGCCCAGAACATTTTGGGACAACCCCTCTGTTAGAGCATACACCGGCTGGACCCGCATGACCGATTCTCGTTCGTCCAGATTTGCGACTATATCAGGATGGGTCATCTGAAGCTTACCGTCATACACTTCGGCCGTTCCGCTAATCAGACGTGTCTCTCCAGCCGGCAGAACCGAGAGCAGATAGTCAGATCGACCATGGAAATAGATTAGCGTAATCTCGCCAGTCTTATCCCGACAATCGATACGATACGGAACTCTCCGATTTTTCGTCGGTGGTGCGTGATGCTTGACCACGGTCAGCTCCAGTGTAGCCACGCGCCCAGGTTCCAAATCCACCAAGTTTGGGCTGTAGCGCCGGTCTATGACCCCTACGGGTAAATGCCAGAGGAGGTCGATAATCTGCGATCCAGCCAGACGCTCGATATGTGCGCCAATCCGGGATCCGACGCCTTTAAGCACCGTGACAGGTGCAAAAAGTGGAAACAGTATCTCTGGGCGGGTGCGTTGGGGCACGGCGGGACCGTTTTAAGGTTCGTTTGGCTGACAGCCGATCATAAGAAGGCTATATCCTAGGCGGCGTAAACGCTTGAGTCAGCAACGGGTAGACCGGACCGCGAAGATGAACATAGATACAACCAAAGAAACCCGCGAAGATAGGATTAAGCGCCTGATCTATCGCAGCAGTTACACAGGGACAAAGGAGACTGATCTAATCCTCGGGACCTTCGCGCGCCACAATCTTGCAAGCCTAAATGATCAGCTGCTCGACGAATACGAGACACTTATCGATAACAGTGATCCTGATCTATACATGTGGATAAGCGGCCGTAAGCCGGTGCCCGCCGCGTGGAACGGGGTGATTATGCAACGCCTCCAAGACTTCAATCTCGAAGACTAATTTGTTTTTGGATCCGAACTTCGAATGGGGCCCTTCAGGCACCAGCACACACTTCACCGGCGTGCCTGACGGTTTCGATGCATATTTGTTGGCCGAACTGCTTAACCACGCCACGCGACCAGTACTGCATGTGTCGAGCGATGACCTACGGATGAACCGGCTTGCCGAGACAATCGCCATATATGCACCAAACGCCAATATTTTGAAGTTCCCGGCCTGGGACTGTCTGCCCTATGACCGGGTTCCGCCGAGAGCTGAAATAGTGTCCGAACGGATGGCTAGCCTCGGAGCACTTACGACTGACTCAGCGAGCAAAGAAGACAGCCCGACACTTGTCCTTACCACGGCCTCTGCGATCCTTCAGCGGATACCACCACGCGCGCGCATTATCGAAGCACGGATCGAGATCATAAAAGGACGCAGTGTTGATTTGAAAGATGTCATGGCCTTTCTCGTAGCGAACGGTTTTCATCGTACAGAGACCGTTAGAGAGCCCGGTGAATTCGCCAGCCGCGGTGACATCATTGACTTGTTCCCTCCGGGTAATCCTGAGCCCGCCCGCATCGATCTGTTCGGAGACGACATTGAGGGACTACGCCACTTCGATCCGCTGAGCCAGTTGACCACTGAGAACATCGAGTCTCTGACTTTGTTACCCGCTAGCGAAATTTTACTCGATCAGACAGCGATCGCGAATTTTCGTTCCAGCTATCGCGCACATTTCGGTGCAGTGCGGGGCGATGATCCGCTTTATGAAGCCGTCAGCCAAGGGTTGCGCCACCCCGGCATGGAACATTGGTTACCACTCTTCTACACGGCGCCCGAGACCCTGTTTGATTATATCGACGGCCCTATGATCGTGGGCGGTCAGGCCGACGACGCGATGCGTGAGCGGTTTGACCAGATTGCCGACTATTTTACCGCGCGCGCCAACGTCCTTAGCAGCGACCAAGACGAGACACCGTACAACCCGTTGCCGCCCGACGCACTCTATATTGGGCCGGACGAATGGGCAGATCTATGCGAGACCCGCACCGTAATCCGCCTCGACGGGTTTGAAGCACCCAAGAATAGTAAATGGGATCATTCTTTTAGTGGCCGCCGCACGATCGACTTTTCCGAAGCACGAAATCGGGCCGACACCAACCTGTTCGATGCGGTCCGCACGCGGATTCGGAATGAGCAGAGCCAGGGGCAGTCGGTCGTAATCGCCTGCCATACAAATGGTTCACGCGACCGGATGGTCCAGTTACTCGTTGAGCACGGTATGGATGGGGTGCACCCGGTCGGCAGTTGGGAACAGACCACGGTGGCAAACCCAGACCGAGTTCCTGTTTGTGTTCTGCCACTTGAGCGCGGGTTTACGTTGCCCGGGCGAACTGTCTACAGCGAACAAGACATTCTGGGCGACCGACTTATCCGCCGCCGCCGCCGAACAAAATCCAGCGAACACCTAATTTCAGAGATGTCGAGCATGTCACTTGGCGACATCGTTGTCCATAATGACCACGGCATCGGCCGCTATGATGGCCTCAAAACGCTAGAGATCGGCGGCGCACCGCATGACTGTCTATGCTTGCTCTATGCAGGAGACGACAAGCTCTTCCTCCCGGTTGAAAACCTTGACCTGCTGACGCGCTACGGATCGGAAGGTTCCAGCGCCCAACTCGACAAGCTAGGCAACGCAAGCTGGCAGGTACGTCATGCACGTGTCAAAAATCGAATAACGGAGATGGCGGGCAAGTTAATGACCCTGGCCGCCAAGCGCGAACTCCGCCATGCCCCAAAATTAACGCCGCCCGTGGGCCTCTACGAGGAGTTCTGTGCACGTTTCCCCTTCAGCGAGACCGAGGACCAGAACCGTGCGATCGAAGACACCCTAGCAAGCCTCGCGGCGGGCAAACCCATGGACCGTCTAGTCTGTGGCGATGTTGGCTTCGGGAAGACCGAGGTGGCACTGCGTGCGGCCTTCGTGACAGCGCTGAGCGGACGACAGGTCGCCGTGGTTGTACCGACGACACTGCTCGCGCGTCAGCATTCCCGCACTTTCGAGGAGCGGTTCAGAGGGCTGCCTGTCCGGATCGCACAACTCTCGCGCTTGACTATAGGAAAGGAGGCACAGGACGTGCGCAACGGGCTCGAATCGGGCCAAGTAGATATCGTCATCGGCACCCACGCACTACTTTCCCAATCCGTCGCTTTTAAGGATCTCGGCCTCCTTGTGGTCGACGAAGAACAGCATTTTGGCGTCGCTCAGAAGGAACGCCTCAAAGGCCTGGGCAGCGATGTGCACGTGCTAACGCTGACGGCGACGCCAATTCCTCGCACGCTCCAGCTGGCATTAACTGGTGTGCGCGAGCTCAGTCTGATTGCCACGCCGCCCGTCGATAGGCTGGCCATACGTACCTTTATCCTCCCCTATGACGGAATGACAATCCGCGAAGCAATCATGCGTGAGCATTTTCGTGGTGGACAAAGTTTCTATATCTGCCCCCGAATCGATGACATTGAACGCCTGCATGGGCGCTTGAAGGAGTTGGTACCCGAGGTCAATGTGGGCATCGCGCACGGACAAATGCCGGCGCGTGCCCTCGAAGACGTCATGACGGCCTTCTACGACCGCAAGTATGGAGTCCTCTTATGCACAAACATCGTCGAATCCGGGCTCGATGTTCCATCTGCGAACACCATTATTGTACACCGCTCGGATATGTTCGGCCTGTCTCAGCTCTACCAGCTGCGCGGCCGGGTAGGCCGCTCCAAGACCCGTGCCTATGCCTATCTAACGCTGCCGAACGAACAACTTTTATCCGAGACCGCCCGCCAGCGACTTGATGTCATGCAAACACTGGACACCCTGGGAGCGGGCTTCAGCCTAGCCAGCCATGACCTCGATATTCGAGGCGCTGGAAACCTGTTAGGGGAAGAGCAATCCGGGCACATCCGCGAGGTTGGAGTTGAGCTTTATCAGCAAATGCTCGAGGACGCAGTAGCGGCGGCGCGCGAAGCGGGGTCGGGTACCTTACCCACCGACGAATGGACCCCGGTAATCTCGATAGGTGCACCGATCCTTATTCCCGATCATTATGTATCCGACCTCAGTGTTCGGCTTGGCCTATATCGACGCATCGCTTCACTGGTCAACCCGGAGGAGATCGATCTGTTCGCAGTTGAACTGGTAGACCGCTTCGGGCCTATTCCCAACGAGGTTGAAAATTTACTCGAGGCGATAGCTCTAAAACGTTTATGCCGAGACACGGGCGTCGCAAAACTAGATGCTGGTCCGAAGGGTGCCGTTGTCACTTTTCGAGACAATGACTTCTCTAACCCGGCCGGCCTCGTGGCCTTCATCTCCGAACAAGGAGGTGCGGTTAAGCTAAGACCTGATCATAAGTTGGTCTATCGCCGCGACTGGTCAGACGAGCAGATACGTTCGGTCGGCATTAGGAACTTAATGAGAAACTTGGCTGCTATAGCGGCGGAAACAGGAAATACGAAAACGAATGCAGACACGCTGTAGGAGTCCGCTAAACTACTCGGCTACTAGGGCGTTGCGCGCCAGGTCAAACAGCGGGAAAAACGCTTCAGAGTCCTGTGCTCCCGAAATTCCGTAATCGCCATTCACCAAATAATAAGGAACAGCACTGATCCCCATACGCCTGGCCCGCAGATCCTCGGCAAGGACAGTATCGCGCTCGTCTTCGCTCGCCAGAAACGTCGCCGTTGCCTCACGCTCGAGACCAACGAGAACAGCGACCCTCAGCAATGTTTCGTCTTCACCAATATTGTCACCTTCAAAAAAGAATGCCCTGAACAGCGCCTCAACCATTGTGTCCTGAATGCCAAAGCGGTCAGCATAGCAAACTAGCCGGTGCGACTTGATCGTATTGGGCATACATCGGATTTTCTCGAAATCGAAGGGGATCCTTTCTGAGTGTCCAGCGCCCGCGACAGCGCCATAAATACTGGCTGCCCGTTGGGGCCAGCCGAATTTCATTGCTAGATAGCGCTCGCGTTCCATACCAACCAAAGGCATGTCCGGGTTAAGCTGAAACGCATGCCATTTGATCGACACATCGATGTCGTCACGCGCTGCTATCGCGCGTTCGAGGCGCCGTTTCCCTATAAAACACCACGGACACACTAGGTCGGAGTAGATGTCAATCTGCACCATACCAAGAGCCTGCGGTGGTTAATCGGACGGGTCAAGTATGGTCGCATCAGTGAAGCCCGCTTCAAGAAACCCCGTTGAGCAGGCATAATCAAACTTGAAGAAAGGACACGCATGATACTCGAACACCGCGCCTACACAATGAAACCGGGCCTACTCGAACGATTCTATGAGACCCAGGTCGAACGCGGCTTTGATGCCGTCCGCCCGGTCATTGATCGCGTTATTGGCTACTTCTCAACTGTTAGCGGTCCAGCCGATCAGGTTATTCATCTTTATGCCTTCGATTCGCTCGACGATTGGCAAACCAGGTTGCATGGACTCTACGGTGTACCTGAGCTTGAGCCTTACTTTTTGAATGTGCGACCCCTGATGCTAGCACAGGAAAATCGTATCCTGCTGCCGGCGCCACTACCAGAGTTGACGCCGTATTTTTCCGCCGAGGGTTACTGGACGCCCGATGATCCCCCACTTGCCGACCCCCTAACCATCCGCAATATTCTTGTGGAAGAGCAGATCGTCCAAGTGAACCCGGGCATGCTCGGTAAGTATTGGGAGCTGCTGGAGTACCATGGAGTACCAGCCATGACCCCACTGAAAACAAACATTATCGGTAGCTTTTTTATGATGGTTGGTAGCCTTCATCAGGTCTATCACTACTGGTTCTTTGACGGATTTGACGATCGAACCCGCCGCCACAATGCCGTCCGTGCAAACCCCAAATGGGTCCGCTACCAGGATGAAGTTCGTCCCTATCTAGCCGGGCAGGAGACCAAGCTCATGGTACCGGCACCAGTACCTGAGATGGTTCCGCTTTTTCGGCATGACTGAACGTCACCTTTATGTAACCTCTATGCGCTATACCGGTCCGCAATCCTCATGCGCGGAATGAGGGACGAAAATTGATGACCCTGGAAACCCGCAATGTTCTGTTCATATGCACGGGAAATTCTGCCCGCAGCATCCTAGCGGAAAGTATACTCAACACTTTAGGCGTCGGGCGCTTTAGGGGTTTTAGTGCCGGCAGCCAGCCCACCGGAAAGCTCAGCCCAAATGCCGTCACGCTCCTCAAGAGCCTGAACCATCCAACGGCAAACCTGCGATCAAAGAATTGGCTGGAATTCACACAACCAGGCGCACCCGCGCTCCACTTCATCTTCACCGTTTGCGACCAGGCGGCGGGCGAGACATGCCCTATCTGGCCTGGCAAACCCATCTCTGCCCACTGGGGCCTGCCGGACCCTGCAGCCGTAACGGGCTCTCAGGAAACGATTGCCGGAGCATTCTCCGAAACCTACCGATTGCTGAACCAAATCATTGGGGCCTTCGTCAGCCTACCGATTGACTCCCTAGACAAACATGAACTGCAAGAGCGCCTGGAAAAGATAGGTAGCGATCATCGCGAATTGGCTTAGTTTAACGCTATGACAAAGCATGACCTAACGCGCCGTTTGGCCGCGGAATTCATTGGAACGACTTTCCTGCTCGCGACTGTAATCGGCTCGGGGATTATGGGCGAGGCCCTGTCCGGCGGTAATATTGCCCTCGCACTTCTTGGGAATACCGTTGCAACAGGCGCGATCCTTATAGTTCTGATCCTCGTCTTCGGGCCAATCTCCGGTGCGCATTTCAACCCAGCAGTTACCCTTACATTTCTGCTGCGCCGCGAAATAACGCCTTTCCATTCGATCCTCTATGTAGCGGTTCAAATCATCGCGGGGCTATTTGGTGCGTTGGTGGCCCATGTTATGTTCGGCGAGCCTGCATTCTCAGCCTCGATGAACGCCCGAACCGGGTTCGGGCAATGGACGGGCGAGTTCGTCGCAACCTTTGGACTAATTGCAGCAATCCTTGGGTGTATTCGGTTTCGGCCCGAGGCGGTCCCTTATGCGGTAGGCCTGTTCATAACAGCGGGCTACTGGTTCACATCATCAACGTCCTTCGCTAACCCCGCCGTCACAATCGCGAGATCAGTCACAGACAGTTTCTCTGGCATTCGACCTGACGACGCCCCGGTCTTCATTATAGTGCAGCTAGGCGCAGCAATTTTAGCAACAGCGGTTTTCGGCTGGTTCGCCGGCGGAGAAAAGGAAAACACCGGCTAATATCTTCTAGAACAGACCCGCCCGGAGCTCGATTGGTGGACCATCTTCTAGTTCCGCCGTATCCGTTCCGCTAAGACCGTTGACCCGGATGAGCCCGCGCACTTCATCTATATATGCCACTCCTCGCTCCGAGTACGCCTTAAGCCCAGCCACCAAAGCGTTACCATGCAGAACCCTGTCGTTGCTGCGCGCGACAGCACGCATTTCACGAAATGGGCGATAAGCCGGATTGGTATTCAAATTCGCGGCGTATCCACGGACCGATGCTATTGGCGTTTTGAAACTCGCAATTCGATAGTCGCCCAGTTCCTGTCGCTGTTTCTCTGGTTTCAATCCCTTTCCATAATGCCACTGTCCGAACAGGGCATTCCCTTCAACCGCAAAACGAGACAGGGCGTAGGCACTTTCGATTGCCCCCTGAGATAGCGCTAGGGACGGGGGGATGATGTCGACGCGTAATGTCAATTTTGCCAACTGAGCGGCCGTAGGGAAATCCCTGGAATCAGAATCTTTCAGATCAATAACATCGTAACGTTCGGCGAGATGCCGCAACCATCCGTGGTCGTCACGCGATAAATCCCTTCCTCCAGAAGAGCGTTTTTGCAGCTCAGCGAGACGGGCCCTGTCTTCTAGGATATCCTTATTAACCTGCAGGACTAGGGGCAGCAACGTCCGGAAAAATAGGCTCTTTTTCTGTTTTACGTCTAGGTCTTTCGCCCAGCCTTCTGGTACCGCAGTGATGAACACCGGCGGTACCTGTACGTTACCTGCACGCAGCGCCTCCATCGTATAACCTTGCTCGATGTAATAGCTGTGCAGTTGGGCAGGTGACTTTAGTCCGATCGAGGTGCCGACAGCAGAGCCCTGCATGAACCAGAGCAGCGCGGCAATCAAAATCGACGTCGTAGCTAGTACTAGACGCCCCCGTCCCGCAGCTAGCTGGATTCTGCGAGAAATACTTCCAAGTATTCGAGCCACGAGTAGTCCTATTCAACGTTCGTAATACGTCCAAACCAAGCGGAATCGGCGTGGTGTTTTCTAAGCCGATTACATAAAGTCAGCGCCTATGTATTCCGGCGCCTGCGCGCCGTCAAAGTCTCAAACGACAATTGTGAGGAAAAATGGCAGACGGACCACCTACAAGAACGCAGATATTGGAAGCCTCTGGCGACATGCTCAAGTGGCAGGTCTACGTGGTGCATACGTTCCCGACCGACGGTATGGGACCAGTAATGGAGAATATCGGCCCGCATCTGGCCCACCAGGCGAAGATGGAAGAAGAAGGCATCTACATTGCAGCCGGTCCGCACTGGGCCGATGACGAAGAGACCTGGGAAGGCGAGGGCATGTTTGTCGTGCGTGCGCGTGACCTGGCCCATGCAAACGAGATCGCAGCATCTGACCCAATGCATTCGAGCGGTGCGCGCTCCTACCGCGTCCGTCCCTGGTTGATCAACGAGGGAACAATTACGGTTAAGGTTAATTTTGCTTCGGGTGCGCGCGAAGTTTCCTAAGCGAATTAGAACTTGCAATAAACTTAGGGCGGCCTTCGGGCCGCCCTTTCTTCGCGCTATCAGCCGGCAGATCCCGCCCGTCAGTCCTTCTTCGCTAATCAAGAAATAGCTGGATGGATGGTCACCGGAAGACGCGGTTCGTATTGTTTTCAACGGACTTGATACGATCCAAGCAAGCAACAGTTTTACCGTTACGTCATCGATACATAGCGAGGTCAACCGGCGTCAAACTGTTCTGAGCAAATAAATCGTGCCGCTCGGTGCATTATGGTCAACAATGCGAGGTTCATTAAAAAAGGAGGGGAAGGAAAATGCCAATATATAAAGGAGCCGAAATGGTACCGACGCCCGACAGCGTCCGTCCACACATCATGATGAAGCAGTATGGGGGCGAACTCATTAAGGCGGGGATCGTTACCTACGCCCAAGGCGATGCCCCACCACCACACGTACACCCCAACGATGAACAGTGGATCTACTTGCTTGAGGGACGCCTCGCCGCAGTTCTAGGTGACGAGCTCGATATCGTTGGTCCGGGCGACATGGTCTATATTCCACGAAGTGTCCCGCACGGCATACGGCTGCTCGGGGACGAGTGTCGTTTCTTCACCTGCAAGAGCCCAGCCGGATCTGGGGCCCTCAGCGAGGACTACACCCCAATCCCGAATTTAGATGAAATGGTAGCACGGCTAGAGAGCGCACAGTAGTAGCCCCATAAAGAAACGGCATAAAACTGTAGGGGCAAGGCTCTTGTATAAGACTAGACAAGCGTACCCCCATCGATTGATACTCAGGAAACCAAATCTCCGTGATTTCGGTTCATGGGGGACCGCAACTCGGATTTTTATGACCGGGCTATATAGCCTGCCAATGTTGGGAGAAGATCTGATGAAAAAGTCAGTTGTAATGGGCCGAGTAGCCCTCGGTGCGTTTGCCGGTGCAATCTTATCGTTCGCAGCGGGAAGTGCTCTCGCAGATTATCCGGACAAGCCTATCACCTTCATTGTTCCTTATTCGCCGGGTGGTGGGTCCGACCAGCAAGCCCGCCGGCTTCAGCCGGGCCTAGAAGAGGCGCTCGGAGTCGAAGTCCGTATCGTCTATAAGACCGGCGGCGGCGGCGCAGTTGGCTTCAACGAGCTATGGCGCTCGAAGGCCGACGGCTACACCATCAGCAACGTCGTTGTTCCTAACGTCGTCATCGCTGCCAAGGGCAAGGATGTTGGATTCAAGCCGGGTGAGTTCTCGTACATTGGAATGACGGTCCGTTCCGTCGGCGCGCTCATGGTCCCCAAGGGGAGCAAGTACAGTTCACTCTCTAAGTTTGTGGCAGCAGCCAAAGCGAACCCGGGCAAACTGACTGTCGCAGGTGTCGGCAGCACGGGTGAACGTAACTTTGGCGAGCTCGCCAAAATCCTCGGCATCAAGACCACCTACGTACCGGTGTCTGGCGGCGTCGGCAAGATGATGCCGATGTTGCAGGGTAAACATGTTGACGCAGGCATGACCGCCTCCAACCACGCCGTTAAGCATAAAGCCACGGTGGACACGCTGGTCGTTGCCGGCCCGACACCCACGGCCGCGCTGCCCGGCGTGCCGAGCGAGCCGAAGTGGGAGTACACGACTACGTGGGGAATTATGGCGCCCCCGGGTACGCCTGCCGATCGTGTCGCCAAGCTCAACAAGGCACTCTACAAAGCGACGGCCAAGCCCAACGTCATAAAGATCGTGAATAGTCTGGGGCTGACGCAGATGCGCCAGACCCCTGCAGAGGCAGAGGCCTACGTCCAGGCGGCTATCAAAAAGTTCGCAAACTAGCGGCCTTTAAGTATCGGGCTGTCCTGTGTCCCCACCATAGGGCCGGGGCAGCCCGTGAATGCCTTTGATTATTAGGATCCCAGCCGCCCAATTTAAAGAGCGGCCTGTCACTTCCTTACAAACATCAAGTTGGGATTGGGAATGTTGCGGTGATTGAAGGTCTCATGCAGACGCTCACGCTGACAGTCTTCTTCTGGCTGACCGTCGGCGTCATGATCGGCATGGTGGTAGGCACGCTGCCGGGCCTCACGGCGACTATGGGTACGGCGCTGCTGGTACCATTTACATTCGCGCTACCTACGGACGCCGGCATCGCCATGCTTGGCGGACTTTATGTCTGCGCCATGTTCTCAGACTCGATTCCCGCGGTCCTGGTCAACACGCCGGGGACGCCCGCAGCCATGGCCACCGCCTTCGATGGCCACCCCATGGTGCACAAAGGTAGAGGCCAAGAGGCGATCATCGGCGCCTGCTTTAGCTCCGCCATCGGTACACTGTTCGGCGCCGCCTGTTACCTACTGCTAGCATGGCCGTTAATCACGATTGCGTTAAAATTTGGCCCGCCCGAGTTTTTTTGGCTGGGCATCTTTGCCCTGACAATCATCGGCAGCTTGGCCGGCGACTCAATCCTGAAGGGTCTTGCCGGCGGCGCCATCGGGCTACTAATTAGCAGCATCGGTATTAGCCACGGCAACGAGATCGCCCGATTTACTTTCGGCGTGCCCGAGTTACGCGGCGGGTTATCCCTCGTCGCCGGCCTGATCGGCATTTTCGCGATTCCACAGGTCCTGTCGATGATCGCGGACCTACGGAAAAAGGAATTCATCGCAGAGTACAAACCCGAAAGCGGACAGACGATGAAGACCATCGTCAAGGTTATGGCCCATCCATTCCACGTCATCCGCTCGGCAGTTATCGGCTCGTTTATCGGCATACTACCCGGTGCCGGCAGCCCAATCGCAGCGCTAGTTTCCTACAACGAGGCCGTACGCTGGAGTAAGGACAAAGAGAATTTCGGGAAGGGAGATCTGCGCGGTGTCACAGCGTCGGAGATAGCGAATAATGCCGCAGCACCGGCGGCAATGATCCCTCTGGTCACCCTAGGTGTTCCCGGTTCATCGCCCGCAGCGGTAATTGCAGGCGCTCTCATGCTACGGGGCCTGAACCCGGGACCAGAACTCTTCCAAAGTGACGGTTCGCTGGTCTTTTCCTTCGGTTGGTCGCTGCTGTTTGCCGGTATTGTGACTTTCATCCTTGGGACCCTGTTCGCTCCGCTGCTCGTCCGTATTATCCGGATACCGCTGCGTCTTCTGGCTCCGCTCATCATGCTACTGGCTATCATCGGCGCCTATGCTATCCGCAACAACATTTTCGATGTTTACATCATGCTGGCGCTCGGGGTCTTCGTATTTCTGATTCGACGTTTCGGCTTCCATCCCGGACCCATCGGGCTAGGATTAATCTTGGGCCCTATTATCGAACCGTCGCTAGTCCAAGCCATGTACATTTCCGACGCTACGTCGGTCTGGAATGTCTTCTTCTCCGGTACGATCAATGTCATCCTGATTACCCTAAGCGTACTATCTATCGCTCTTGTTGTGTGGACCCGCCAACGCGACCGGGCACTCGCACGGGCTGGTGCATCGCCCACACCGGGCAAACCGGACGGACCTGAATAGGGAGGCGACAATGAGACGCCTTGCAGACCGTGACCTGCTCACCGCCCTAACGCTTTTCGGCGTCAGCGCCATGTTCGCAGTTGGGTCCAGTTCGGATCCCAAGGACTGGGCATTTCCCCTTCTGGCAAACTATGTTGTTTTGGGTATCGCTATCACGTTCTTGGCGAAGTTCCTCTGGGCAATATGCCTCAAACATACGCCCGATCTCCTACAAATGTCGGCAGACAACCGGGCATCGGCTGTCGACGTGCTTGTGTCCTTGGTTATTGTGCTCATTTACTTATTCGTTATGTTCGGTCTCGGCTTCTGGCCCGCAAGCCTCATTATGCTAATTCTCTCATCGCTCTACCTTACCCGGGAACGCTCAGCTCGAAACATCAGGATGGCGTTCATCGTCCCGATCTGCATTTCAATCGTGGCTTTTCTTATATTCACCCAAGTCTTCTATGTGCCGTTCCCCGAAGCCGGTTGGTTCATAAATTAGCGGAAGACGCTCAGTGAGAACGGCGTCGGACATAAGAAGCTTCAAGATTTAGGTAAGGTCTTTCTTCGTTGCCCTGCATATGGCCGCGTCCTGATCTGCACCCCGTTTAAAAGTCACGGCCTAGTTGTTGTACCTAATCAACGTGAGAAGTGGCGGAGAGGGTGATATTCGAACCCACGGTACGCTTACACGCACGCCGGTTTTCAAGACCAGTGAATAGGGTATTAACCCATTGTTTATAATTAAATAATTACCACTGTTGGTCAGTGTGTTGGTC
>PBMH01000003.1 GCA_002722515.1 Alphaproteobacteria bacterium
GTATGGAATCGTGCTCGACCGCCGAAACAAACACAGTGCCCTCAACCCCGCCCAGTGCCTGATTGTTAGCCTCGGTGCCTCCCGATGTAAAAACCACATTCGCTGGCGATATCCCGACCATTGCCCCTACGGCCTCACGTGCTTCATCCATCGTATGTCGCACTAACCGCCCGGAGCGATGCAACGATGAGGCGTTGCCGTGCTGGGACAGCGCGCGCGCAACCGCCTCAGCAGCCTCGGGTCGGACCGGCGTCGTCGCATTGTGATCAAGATAGGTGTCCAAGGCGCCCAAATTCCAGATTATTCAGCGGCGATTTCGGAGAAGGATGACGTTGGCGCATGCGCTGGCCCAGCATAGACCCGTCCCTCACAGACGTCCGCGAGGCTCACCGAGCTCAGATAGGCGTGAATTTGATGGCCAAGCTCCTCCCAGAGATCGTGAGTCATGCACCGCCTGCTGCGCCGAATACACCCTATAGCGGTCCCCGGTTTGCAACCTGTGGTACGAATTGGTTCATCAACCGCCATGATCACATCAGCAATTCGAATATCCTCAGCCGCGTGGGTAAGCATGTAGCCCCCGCCAGGCCCGCGGACACTCGTCACGAGACCTGCGCGGCGCAATTTCGCGAAAAGTTGCTCTAGGTACGACAGCGAAATCTCCTGACGCTCCGCCACCGCGGCAAGCGCTACTGGCCCGGAGACCGCAAACTGCGCCAGGTCCACCATCGCCATGACGCCGTAGCGTCCCTTCGTACTAAGTTTCAACGTCCGTCTCCTTTCCTGAGGCCGCCTGCGCCCTGCGCTAGTAGCTCGTCGTAGGATCGTCAGACTCTAACTCACCTCTTTTTGCTGCTTGCCGCAGCTGGATCCGCTCTTCGATCTCATGTTCGAGTTCCTGCACTCTCATACGCAACGTGCTAATCTCATCCAACATAACTCCCATCGCCTTAGCGTCCGGATCAAGAATGTCGCCGGTCGGCGTCCCGTAAGCCGAGAACTGTTCGGGCGTGCAGGACGACGTCACTACGGGCTGAGCCGGAATTCCCACCACCGTACAGTTTTCCTGTACATCCTTGACCACGACAGCGTTCGCGCCTACGCGCGCATTCCGGCCGATCGTCACCGGCCCGAGAATCTGGGCGCCGGAACCGATGATCGAACCTTCGAGCAATGTCGGATGGCGCCTCACGTCAACCTGCGATTCGCTCTCTACTGCTGGCGCTATCCCACCGAGTGTCACATTGTGATAAAGGGTCACATCATCTTCGATTTCGGCAGTCTCACCAATGACGACACCGATCGCATGATCGATTACGAGACGCCGCCCGATCCGCGCGCCCGGATGAATATCTACTCCTGTCAAGAACCGGCCTATATTCCCAACGAATCGCGCCAGAGTCTTCAGTCGGGTCGACCAAAGCCAACGTGCGAGGCGAAACCAGACTACAGCGTGGAAGCCCGGATAACTAATCGCCACCATCATTCGAGAACTCGCCGCCGGATCGCGATCTAAATACGCGTCCAGATCGTCCATGAGATGCTTGAATACCATGTCGCCCTTTATGATATAGAGCGCTCTGCATCGCTCATCCCGTCGCAAAGATCAGGCGTCAACCGATCTGAAACTGGGATATATGATGCCCGAGTAAACTGGTCAAGTATTTGGCCGAAGTCCGTTGGGATCGCAAAACACATAGCTGATTCCGTATATACGTCATTTGCCGCATCCGTCGGCGGATTGGAATTATGAAATGCCTGAAGTCATTATCAATGGCCCCGAGGGTCGCCTCGAAGGCCGATACTACCCGGCGAAGGTTCCGAATTCCCCGATCGCCCTGCTGTTACATCCGCACCCGCAGCATGGCGGAACCATGAACAACAAGGTTGTCTACCAACTCTACCAGATGTTTGTTCGACGCGGCTTTGCAACGCTGCGGTTCAACTTCCGTGGTGTAGGACGCAGCCAGGGTAGCTTCGATCGAGGCGAAGGTGAGTTATCGGATGCTGCCTCAGCGCTAGACTGGTTGCAGACCCAGAACCCGGACGCCCCTATGTGCTGGGTCGGCGGCTTCTCCTTCGGCGCGTGGATAGGCATGCAGCTGCTTATGCGCCGCCCAGAGATCACGGGATTCCTCTCTGTCTCCCCGCCGGCCAATATGTACGACTTCTCGTTTCTCGCACCCTGCCCAGCGTCCGGCCTCATCACACATGGCGAAAAAGACGATATCGTGCCCCAGGATTCCGTGACAGATCTGATTGCCAAACTTGCCAAACAGAAGGATGTCATCATCGACTTCCAAGTTCTCAAGGGTGCGACACATTTCTACAACGAGCATCTGGACGAACTTGAACAAACCGTCACCAGCTACCTAGACCGAAGGACGGCCGAAATCCAAGCGGCACTTGCCGCCGAGATTGAGGAGTTAGACGACGTAGAGGATGACGACCCCGACGATGACGACGACTAGGCCGCACGAAAGAGTTGACCACCCGTAACAGGTTCAACAACGCCGGTCGTCGTCGGACCACTAATCGGCAATCCGCGCAAGCTGCGTACAGCCAGATAAGCGAAGGCCTGCGCTTCTAGGATATCACCATCGATCCCAATCGCTTCTGTTGGTACGATGTCCAAGTGCATCGACCGACCGAGCCAAGCCATCATCGTAGCGTTCTTACGACCGCCGCCGGTTACCAACCACTGCACGGGACGCTTCGGCAGGTGCACGATAGCGTTTGATACAGCTGCCACCGAGAATGCAGTGAGCGTCGCCGCACCGTCTTCCACCGTAAGACTTTCTACAGGTGAAGTGTCGAAGGTGTCTCGATCCAACGACTTGGGTGGCGGGACATTAAAGTACGGATGGTCCATTAGCTGGGCTAACACCACCTCGTCAACCTGCCCAGCCGCCGCGATTCCGCCGTCGAGATCGAACGGTTGCCCGGTATGTCGTTGAACCCAATCGTCGATAATTGCTCCGCCTGGTCCCGTATCAAATGCAAGAACATGATCGAAGACATCCGGACGCGCCGGATCCGCAGCGCTATCTATCCATGTCAAATTTGCCACGCCGCCAATGTTCAGGAAGCAAATGGGCCGCGCCAAAGGCGCGCGCACCACATGAAACAATGGAACTAACGGTGCTCCTTGGCCACCGCAGGCCACGTCATTCGTCCTGAAGTTGCCTACGACATCAATACCCGTCTGAGATGCCAGTAAGGACCCGTCGCCGATCTGCACCGTCAGAGCATTGGCTGGATCGTGAAACACCGTATGACCATGAAATCCGACGACCCGGACATCAGAGGCAGACAAAGCCGACGCCTTCAGCAGCGCGTTAACCATATCGGCGTGTCGAATGGTGAGTTCCGTCGAGACATCTGCATTTGACCCAACGCTACCGACAGCCTTGCGCAGCATTGCCCGGAACGCGGGATCATACCCACACGAAAGCTGCGCGACTGGCTCAAATCCCGTCACACCGTCGGTTCGGATCAGTGCAGCATCGATTCCATCCATCGATGTACCGCTCATCAGACCAATAGCCCAACAGCTCTCAATCGCGCTCATGCGGCTAATCCCCTATTTCATACGGTGCTATGGTATACTCGCGTACGCCGCAGATGTGCTAGTTAGCTCTCGCTTTGCCCGTCAGGCTTGTTGAGAAGATATGCCGGAATATAAATCAGACTTTATCCAGACCCTGGTCGCACGCGGTTATCTCCACCAATGCACCAACTTGGAGGCGCTCGATGCGCGCGCTGCTGACGGCTCGATCACGGCCTACGTCGGCTACGATGCGACGGCTGACAGCCTACATATCGGGAACTTAGTGTCGATCATGATGCTGCACTGGCTGCAGAAGACCGGGCACCAGCCAATTGTCCTGATGGGCGGCGGTACAACGAAGGTCGGTGATCCATCAGGGAAGGACACAACACGGCAGATTCTCACCGACGAGGAGATCGCCGCAAACATTTCCTCAATCCGCCAGACCTTCGACAGCTTCGTAAATTTCGGTAGCGGTACGACAGACGCCATCCTGGTGAATAATGCCGAATGGCTCGACCCACTGAAATATATTCCCATGCTGCGCAACGTCGGCCGCCACTTTACGATCAACTGGATGCTGACCTACGATTCCGTGAAGCTGCGCCTCGAACGCGAACAACCGATGACGTTCCTGGAATTCAACTACATGATTCTCCAAGCCTACGACTTCGTCGAGCTAGCCCAAAAGCATGATTGTGTATTGCAGATGGGCGGGTCCGACCAGTGGGGAAACATTATCAACGGAATTGACCTTGGCCGCCGTGTCGCCGAGAAGGAACTCTTCGGGCTGACCACGCCGTTAATAACGACGGCGTCCGGTGCAAAGATGGGGAAAACGGCCGAGGGAGCCGTCTGGCTCAAAGCCGACCGCTTTGCGCCCTACGACTATTGGCAGTTCTGGCGAAACACCGAGGACGCGGATGTCGGGCGCTTCCTCAGGCTCTTCACCGATCTGCCGTTGGAGGAAGTAAAGCGCCTCGAAGCTCTCGAGGGCGCCGAAATCAATGATGCCAAGAAAATTCTAGCCAATGCAGCAACCAATCTGTTGCATGGGGCCGACACTGCAAAACAGGCAGCCGAAACCGCCCAAAAGACCTTTGAGGCCGGGGTAACAGCCGACGGTCTGCCTACGACAGAGTTACCGACTGAGGAGCTTGAAGCCGGTATTGCCCTGTTCGCTCTGATGGCCCGCGCCGGACTAGCGGCAACGAACAGCGAGGCGCGCCGGTTGATCAAGGGCGGTGGAGCACGGATCAACGATACTTTGGTGAACAACGAGACCCATGAGGTTGGCACCGATGCCATCAACTCGGACGGCGTTATTAAGCTCTCCGCGGGCAAGAAGCGCCACGCGCTGATTCGACCAATCTAAGCGAATCAGGTCTATTCGCCCACGATCGGAGGTGATGGTCGTGCCTCTTCCATCTCATCGCTTGGCGCGCTGCCCTCGCTTCCAAAGCCGGTCAGTAATCGGCGTATGATTCCGGGAGTAAGTACGGACAACGGGTTTACCGAAACCTCCGGGTCTTCAATCGGGCCATTCACTTCGAATGTGGCTACGAAAATACCGTCCCCACCACCGGATAAAACCGTTCCTATCACCGGGATATTCGCCAACAGCGAATTCAGAATATAGGCTGGCGCAATTTCTCCAGTCATCTCGATGCTCTCGGTCTCCCGGTTTATTCGTCCGCTCGCTAAGACGCCAATATTCGCGCCACGAGCCTTAGACTCGGAAACCTTAATCTCTGTACCCGTAACCGTGAACGGCACCTCGACCCGCCGAACACTAAGTCCCTCGCCTCCCAACACGTCGGCAATTCCGGAAAAGGATGTGAGTGCAAGAATCTTCGCACCGAGCGGACTGTCGGTCAGCAGGAACCCCTGCATGTCCAGCTGACCATCGATCACCTCATCGGCACCCGATCCCGTAATCCGACCTAGAACCCGCATCTCGCCGCCTTCGATATGCTCAAACCAGTCAAGCGCTGAGAGCACACCGCCAGCATCATCCGATTCAAAGGTCAGGTTTCGCGCGTTTTCATGAGGCTCAACATGCAGGAAAATGCGCGCGCCGTTCGACAGCTCTCCGTGAAGCTCGACATCGTTCCAGGTGCGCCCATCGTTGTAGAAACTGCCAAAGGCGCCACGCAGAATAGTCTCTTCGCCTAGGCGGATCTCGCCAACCGGCGACTGTTCGCTGATTACGATCTGCATGGCATCCTCTGCCTCGTCACCCTCTTCTTCGTTCTTGAGCAGCTTCGCCACGACAGGCCGAAGATCAAGACGGGAACCGCCGACCGATATAATCCTGGATACTCCGTCGGGCAAATCGATATTAACAAAGGCATCCGTCTCGCCGAACTTCACGCGCTCCAGCGTAATCCTCTGCAGTTCCGGGCCGTCCGCACCGGCCCGGAATAATCCCGCGCCGTCTACCTCCAGATCACCAGCGCGGACCGAGATTTCCGGCATGTCGGTTAGAACCTCATCCTGCGTCACAAAGCTCACAAACGCCCGCCCCTCAACCCCCGGTGGCTTAGACCACCCGAATGGGTCGAGATCAATCTCGGTATTAGTAAGATTAAGCTCCGCCGCTCCGGTCGCGTTACCGTTCCAATCAATGTCATAAGCCAAACTGACACCGGTTAATCCCGAGATAAAAGGAATGCCGTCAAGTCCTAATTCTAGGCGGGCAGCGTCATCCAAGTTGGTGCGTACGTTGTAGCGCGTCTGAACATCACCATCCTTCTCAAAACTCTCGCTCCACATGAGGTCGAGCGGAACGCCACCGACGACAGCTGAGCCCTGCACCTCCATGCCATCACGATTAACATTTAGCGCAAGGCTCCCGTCGCTAACCGGCAGACCGAAGACCCCACTCTTCGCACCGAAATTTTCCATCCGCGAGGCCGCAGAAACCGCAATTTGGTCGATGAGAACATCTTCAACAAGAGGAAATTCAAGAACCACATTCGTCTTATGACTGCCTCTCGTTAGCGCTGGATCTAAACCAAAACCGGAAATAAAACCGAGCGGCTCATCGTCCAAAATCTTAAATGCGTCATCAACCGGACCAGAAATCGCGACCGCAATTTTAATAGTGTATTCTTCCTGTGAACCATCGAGACCGAGAATTTCGACCGAGCCAGAATCGGCTACAAGATCGCGCAAAGTACCGCCACCCAGGTCGATGTTGAAAACTTCGGGATCAAAGCGCGTCACGCCGAATACGTCACGAACCGGTGGCAACGGCCGCAGATAGTGGACGACCGCATCGCGGAACCGTATTTCACCATCAAAATCACTAACATCGAAAGCCGCCGGATCAGAGTCGGCAATCCTAGCGCGAACTCGCAAAACAGCGGTTTCAACCAATCCGTCTCGCACGTTCTTAGTCATCCATTCTCGGGCCGCCCGCCTGATGTTCGGCGGCCAATATGTTTCGAGCGAATTAACCGGCATGCCACGCAACTCTGTAATCAAATTCACGTCCCACTGGTCCAGGACATGACGCGCATCACCGCTCAAAAGGATCGTGGCCTGTCCGACCTCAAGTTTTGCGCTCTCAAGAACTACCGTATCGAAGCCATTGCCAGAGAGAATGCGAAACGTTCCTGTATCGAATGCTACCGGCTCATCAAACATTCCATCCAGCGTTACCGTACCGGCACTGGCCCGCACGTCGACGCTTATGTGCGCGAGCTCTAGACCAGCATCGAAAGAAAGTTCTAGCGCACCCGCCAGACGAGTATCCAACATCGTGAGCGGCGCCAGTTCTGTTGCGAATTCGGCTACAGCCGCTGGCAAAAGATCACTAAACACTAGCCCCAGCTGCGTTTCTCCGGTCGTGAGACGGTAGATAGCTGAAAGATCTGCTCGAATAGCGCTTTCCGCTTCGCCCAACACGACAAACCCCTCGGCACTAATTCCTTCCGAATTCCGCAAAAGTGCGATATCGGCTCGGGGGGCACTCAACCGTACGCCACGCTTAAAATCATCAAACTCAATCAGCGCACTACGCACTGCCACGCGGGTCAGGTATCCGCTCGCCAGGTCCGGGTCGGGCTTCTGCAGAAGCTCCTCGATCAGCCCCAGGGAGGTCACGGAGGCTGCTTCGCCAGCCGAGTTATCGCCGATGTCAATGCTGACCGTGCCGTCGGAATCCCTCACAACTCGAACCCGCGGGCCAAACAACTCTATGCTGGTGGGGGCAACTAGGCCCCGGATCAGTGCGCGCCCGCTAAACTTCACAGACATTTCCGGAATCGTCGCGCGAACCCTTCCGTCATTGTCTACGAACTGCAGACCGACTGCACGAATATCGAGCTCACGCTCTTCGGCCACCCAGGTAAGGATCGTATCATGCATCTGCAGCCGGGCACTGGTGCGGCCAGTATCAAGAGCGCGCTCAATGAGCGGCGTCAGGAAGCTGAGGCTGATTGGCCCCTGACCCAATTGCCAAAGCAGGGCGCCGAACATGAGCGCCAAACCAACAAGGGTGGCGGCCAAAACCAAGAGTAGCCATCGCGAACTTCGAACGATCAACGTAGGCCCTTTCGCATTGCGCGTTGCGGTTGCGCGTGGGCGCTTGACCGCCCCCACGCCATACAGCAGTGTACGTGAAAATCAAGCCACCCTTATGAGCTTTGCATTTTCAGCTAATCCTAACCAACTTCCCCGCTCATCCGACATAGGACGGATGGAACGCGGCCTCGAGCGATTCCGGGCAGCCGCAAATGCAGCGGAAGATCCAGCATTGGCATCATTCGCTACGGCGGTGATGGATGACAATGCAGCACGAGCGCTGTTGGCATGCGTTTTCGGGAACAGCAATTTCCTCAGTCAATGTCTGCTTCGAGATATCGCATTTGTACCAACTATTCTCAACGACGGCTTCGATCCCGCATTCGAGACCGTGATGGGGGAGTTAGCAGCACTCAATCCCGCCGCGAGCTTTAAAGAGACCGGAACCGTGCTGCGCCGCGCAAAACGCCGGGTGGCATTGCTAACGGCGCTGGCGGACTTGTCCGGTGCATGGCCGCTCCCGACAGTGACCGAAATGCTGAGCCAATTCTGCGGCGCAGCACTCTCTGTTGGGATGCGCCACCTGCTGCTGACCGCCCACACTAAAGGAAAGTTGGAGTTGCCAAACCCAACAACGCCTGAAACGGGCTCGGGTTACATCGTACTCGGCATGGGCAAACTGGGTGCCTACGAACTCAACTATTCCAGCGATATCGACCTAATCTGCCTTTATGATGACGAGGTGGTGCCAGCGACCAATCGGGACAAAATCCAGCAGGATCTCGTCCGTGTGACACGCGATCTCGTTAAGCTGATGGACGAGCGCACTGGCGAAGGATATGTGTTCCGGACCGACCTACGGCTCCGTCCCGACCCAAGTGCGACACCCATTGCGTTGTCGACTTTCGCCGCGGAAACCTACTATGAGAGCCTCGGACAAAACTGGGAACGCGCCGCGCTAATCAAGGCACGTCCCGTTGCCGGTGATATCGCCGCAGGAAATAAATTTCTAGAAACCCTACAGCCCTTCATCTGGCGCAACCACTTAGACTTCGCTGCGATCGGGGATATTCAGTCAATCAAACGACAGATTCACGCGCACAAGGGAGGCAGCACGGTCGCCATCGCGGGTCACAACGTCAAACTAGGCCGCGGCGGCATTCGCGAAGTGGAGTTCTTCACGCAGACCCAGCAGTTAATCTGGGGAGGACGCAATCCCACGCTGCGGTTGCCGTCCACGGTCAAAGCCATAGCTGCCCTCGTCACCGCTGAGCGGGTCACCCCCGAAGTCGCGCAGGACATGATCAAATCGTACGAGTATCTGCGTCGGCTGGAACACCGACTGCAGATGGTCGATGACCGGCAGACCCATAGCCTACCCGACACCCCCGAGGGGCTCGCAGCCATTGCGGCATTCATGGGATATGCGGATCAAAACAGTTTTGAGACTGAACTGATGCAGACTCTGCGGACAGTCGAGAACCACTATGCCGAGCTATTCGAAGAATCCGAGCCGCTTGGCGCAGGCGGCGCCCTCGTATTCACAGGAGCAGACGACCATCCCGATACCCTAGGCACGCTTCGTGACATGGGATTCAGAGATCCAGAATCGGTTTCTGCAGCAATCCGTGCTTGGCACCACGGCCGACATCGGGCAACCCGAAGTACTCGCTCGCGAGAGATTCTGACTGAACTCATGCCGGTCATCCTCGGTGCCCTATCCCGAACGGCCAATCCCGACGCGGCATTTCGACGGTTCGACCAGTTGATCGCCGGCCTGCCGGGCGGGGTCCAACTCTTTTCGCTGTTTCAGGCCAATCCTTTGTTATTGGAGTTAGTTGCAGAGATCACAGGCAGTGCACCGCGCATAGCCGAATGGCTGGGCCGAAACCCGCTCCTTCTCGACGGCGCACTCGCCACTAACTTCTTCGACACCCCCCAAGGACCTGCGGACATGGGCATAGATCTCGCCGAGAGGACGAATAAGGCCCAGGATATGCAGGATGTACACGACATCTCCCGCCGATGGGTTAATGACGCGAAGTTTCAGGTGGGAGTCCAGATACTTCGAAAACGGATAGATATAGATCGCGCCAGCCGCACATTTTCGGATATCGCCGATACCGCGATCCGCGGCCTGCTTCCGCCAATTATAGAGGAATTCGAAACCCGGCATGGCCGTTGTCCCGGACGCGGGTTCGCTGTTCTTGCGCTGGGCAAACTTGGAGGCCGAGAATTGTCAGCAACATCGGATCTCGACCTCGTGTTTTTGTATGACAGCCCAGCGCTGAACAATGACGACCCGATCATGTCCGACGGGGAAAAGGCCATCTCAATTTCTCATTATTACCAGCGCCTAGGACAACGCTTGATCAACGCAATGACCGCCCTGACAGGTGAAGGACGCCTCTACAGGATCGACATGCGGCTCCGACCGTCGGGCAATGCCGGACCCCTATCGGTTAGCCTCGAGCGCTTCGCCACATATCAACGGGAGTATGCATGGACGTGGGAACATCTCGCCCTGACCCGCGCACGAGTGGTCAGCGCTGCACCGGAGTTCGCACCCCAGATCGAGGCAGAAATCCTCACAGCGCTCGCCAGACAACGCTCCGAGGACGATTTACTTATCGCCGTTGCGGAGATGCGCGCACTCATGGCGAAAGAGAACGGTTCGGACAATCCTTGGAGCATAAAACATGTGCGCGGCGGGCTCGTGGATTGCGAGTTTCTCACCCAATATCTGCAGCTACGGCATGCACACAATAATCCCACCATTCTGGATACCAGTACTTCGGCAGCACTCATCAAAATTCGTGACGCAGGATTACTATCACCCGATATCGCCGATGATCTGATCGCCGCAACATGCCTTTGGCGACGGCTACAGGGGCTCCTCCGCCTTACCCTCGACGGCAGCTACGACCCCGCCAATTTCCCTGCACCGCTGCGCCAGAAACTGGCAGATGCAGCCGGCGTAGAATCCTATGCAGCGGTAGACACGTTAGTGCACGAAACCGTGAAACGCATATATATTCATTTCAACGACATCATTACCGATCCGGCCCAGGCTATCCGAGAAGCACGGTCGGCGCGGTAAAACGGAGACAAAGAACTATGAGTGTTAAAGAAGGCGACAAGGCCCCCGCATTTTCCATGCCGACGGACAGCGACAGAAAAATAGACCTGAAAGACCTAAAGGGCCGCGCAGTAGTCCTATACTTCTATCCTAAGGACTCAACGCCCGGCTGCACCAAAGAGGCTTGCGCCTTTCGCGACCTGCTGCCGGATTTCCATAAGATGCATGCCGAGGTCATCGGTGTATCCAAGGACAGCGTAAAGCGGCATGACAACTTTAAGGCCAAGTATGAGCTGCCATTTACGCTCGCCAGCGATGAAGATGGTGACGTCTGTGAACGCTGTGGCGTCTGGGTCGAGAAATCAATGTATGGCCGCCAATTCATGGGCATCGAACGAGCAACCTTCCTTATCGATGCGAAGGGTATCGTTCGCAACGTGTGGCGCAAGGTCAAGGTCAACGGCCATGCCGAAGACGTTCTTGAAGCTGTGAAAGCGCTTTGACCCAAGGCCCTAGTTTTCAATCCCAGACGCTTGCCGCCGCAGCTGTGGCCGTTTTGGAAACAGCAGACCCGAACACAAAATGCACCGCGACGGCAGCGTTCGCTCGGCAATGGCGCCACGGAGACATTAGAGGCATCGGAAATGGGTCGCCAGCCGATCGGCCAAGACGTCCGGACAGACCCGAACTTCTGCCACCTGCCAAGGTCCCGCGACGCAAAATCAATCGCGGCACCGCCGGTCGAATCGCCCAACTGCACGCCCTGGCACATATCGAGCTGAATGCTGTTGACCTCGCCTGGGACATTGTCGCGCGATTCACAGCATGCGACCTGCCGCAAGAATTCTATGATGACTGGGTCCGCGTAGCCGAAGAGGAGGCACGGCATTTCAGCCTGCTCACCGAGCGTTTGGCTGATTTCGACGCAACATATGGCGACCTCCCAGCCCATGACGGACTTTGGGATTCAGCACTGGAGACTGCACATGACCTCTGTGCACGGCTCGCTATCGTACCCCTCGTACTCGAGGCACGAGGTCTAGACGTCACGCCGGTTATGATAAATAGGCTGCGGGCAATAGAGGATAAGGAGACGGCCGAGTTACTCGAAATCATCTATCACGACGAGATTGGTCATGTGGAGATCGGCCATCGTTGGTTCACCTTCGAATGCATACGACGAAATGCAGACCCCGCAGCCTACTGGAAGATTCTAGTTGACCGCCACTTTCGCGGCACCCTCAAACCACCATTCAACACCCTAGGACGCGATGCCGCCGGAATGCCCCAAGACTGGTATTTGGAAGTGTCGAGCAGATAACTGCATGCGCCATGAAAATCCTTCAGGACACTGGTGATAACACCCCCATTCATCATTATGGCTCTTAATGCCGAGATAGTCGGCGAGCATCATCCTGTAACCTGCTCCCAGCTAAACTGCATTGTGTGACCGGGTTGCTCTGCGAGAGCAACATCGGACGTGCCGCTTCGCCGACGCGTGAAACCGCGCAACGCCTATCCGGCATCCGCCGCGTCATCTTTTCCAGTCCCCTCACCCAATTGAGCGGCAAGTGAGGCCTCCAGATATCGATCAATATCCCCGTCGAGAACCGCTTGCGCATTGCCGGATTCCACGTTCGTACGCAGATCCTTGACCATCTGATAGGGGTGCAGCACGTAGGATCGGATCTGGTGACCCCAGCCTATATCGGTCTTCGTGTCCTGCTCGGCCTGGGCTTCTTCTTCTCGCTTCTGCATCTCATGCTCATACAAACGTGCCCGCATCATGGCCATCGCCTGCGCTCGATTACGGTGCTGCGAGCGGTCATTCTGACACTGCACCACGATCCCTGTAATAATATGGGTTAGCCGGACAGCACTATCGGTCTTGTTTACATGCTGACCGCCCGCACCCGACGCCCTATAGGTGTCGACCCGCAGGTCCTTGTCCTCGATTTCGATTTCGATCGCGTCGTCGATCACCGGGTAAACCCAGGCCGATGCAAAGCTTGTATGGCGTCTCGACTGGCTGTCGAAGGGAGAAATCCTGACCAGCCGATGCACTCCCGATTCTGTCTTGAGCCAGCCATAGGCATTGGGACCGACAATACGGAAAGTCGCCGATTTGAGACCTGCCTCATCGCCCACACTTTCTTCAATCCATTCGACCTTATAGTCATGTGCTTCAGCCCATCGCAGATACATCCGAGCCAGCATCTCCGCCCAATCTTGGGATTCCGTTCCGCCCGCACCAGCATTGATCTCCATGTAGCAGTCATTCCCGTCGGCCTCCCCCGACAACAGGCTCTCTAGCTCAAGTTTCTCGGATCGGCGCTGCAGCGATTCGATCACGGCCTCACTTTCCGCGACAACATCCGCATCATCCTCTACCTCGCCGAGTTCAATTAGGGCCACCGCATCCTCAAGGTCCTGTGTTAGGTCACGGACTTCGCCTATAGACTTCTCGAGGCGGGTACGGTCACGAAGGATTTTCTGCGCCCGCTCCTGATCCTCCCAGAGCTTCGGGTCTTCAGCTTCGGCGTTCAGGCTAGCGAGCCGCGCTAGGGCACTATCCCAGTCAAAGATGCCTCCGGACGAGGTTCAGAGACGAGTTAATCCCTTCGATTAGATGACTGATTTCTGCGCGCATTTTAGATTTCCACTAATACAGGTGCCTGATCAAGCGTTCGGTGGCGCAAAGCCTACCGTCGATACAACGAGGGTCAATAGCAGGATTAGTAAATACCGCGTCTCTCGCCCCCGCTGCTGACTCCACGCCCGAGATCCTCGCCTACTATCGAACCGAGTTCACGCGGCTCGGTTCCGGGCTTAAAGGCCTCAAGAATCGTCGCACGTTCGCCTGGCAACGCTACCAGACCTGTCTCGGGGTTGACTCGCACCAAGCGTATGTCCGGAGGCACGCGGAAAGGAATTACCGGCTTGTCATCGAGTGCACGGGCCATGAAGTCCTTAAAAATCGGCGCTGGGACCGATGAACCAGTCTCTCGCAGCCCCAGGGTCCGGGGTCTGTCGAAACCAACGAAAACACCGACGGCGAGGTCAGGTGAAAAACCGATGAACCAAGTATCGAGGGAATCGTTGGAGGTACCGGTTTTGCCTGCGAGCGGCAGCTTAAGCCTACCGATGCGCCTACCGGTCCCGCGGTCGACGACCCCTTTTAGCATCGAAACCATCTGATAGGCGGTACCTGGTTGGATCACCTGCTCGCGTAAATCGGGCAGCTGCGGCGGCGGCTGATCGGCCCAAGCGGCAGCCCTGCACCCCGGACAGGCTCGCTCATCGTGACGAAAGGTCGTAATACCTTGACGGTCCTGGATACGATCAATCAGCGTCGGGGTGATCTGCTTTCCGCCATTGACCACCGTGGCATAGGCGGCGACTAGCCGCATTAGCGTTGTCTCTCCAGCACCGATCGACATCGCCAGCTGACGCGGCAGATGCTCAACCACCTTGAGCCGCTCCGCATAAGCCGCGACCTCCTCCATGCCTATTGTTTGGGCCAGCCGTACCGTCATCAAATTTCGCGACTTCTCGATACCGAGCCGCATCGGGCTAGGGCCGTAAAACTTGTTGGTGTAGTTAGCTGGCTTCCACTTTCCCTGTCCGGGCCCCTGTTCAATCACAAACGGCGCGTCGAGAATACGCGTCGACGGCGTAAATCCGTTATCGAGTGCAGCCATATATACCAGCGGTTTAAACGCCGAGCCCGGCTGGCGCCACGCTTGGGTTACGCGGTTGAACTCGCTCGCCCGAAAATCTAGGCCACCTGTCATCGCCAGCACACGGCCTGTGTGCGGATCGATCGCAACGAGGCCACCATTGATCTCGGGAACCTGCTCCAATCGGTAAGTTCCGGGTGGATAAGCCCGCGAATCCGAATCTTTGGTTACTGATGAGACCAATATCACATCGCCAGGCACGAGCACGGCATCCGCTGACTTGATTGCCGGGCCGCGTCTCTGGCCCGACCGCCACTGCCGCGCCCAGCGCAACTCCGAAAGAGGTACCGTCCCGATTGCACCATCGGTAAATCCAATTTGAGCGCCGGCCGCATCCACTTTTACCACTGCGGCCAACCGCCATAGACCGGCGCCAGCGGGCATTCTGATGTTAGTTAGCAACTGCGCCCATTCGGTCGGGTTTTCCAATTGTGTAACAGGCCCGCGCCAACCATGCCGACGATCATACGCAACCAACCCGTCGCGCAGCGACTGCTGCGCGATCCTCTGCAACCGCGGATCAAGTGTCGTACGGACCGAGAGACCGCCCTCATACAACGCACCATCCCCGAACCGGCCGACAAGCTCCCGCCTCACCTCTTCGGCAAAATAAGGTGCTTTCACGAAAACATCACTGTCCCGACGAGCCACGTTGATAGGCCGCTGATACAACTCCGCAAGCCCCGCTGTCGGTATCACCCCATCTTTCGCCATGCGACCGAGCACATAGTTGCGGCGTGCGGTCGCGGCTACATTGTTACGTAACGGGTTATAGTTGTTAGGTGCCTTCGGTAGACCGGCAAGAAACGCAGCCTCGTCCACAGACAACTGGTCAAGCGACTTGCCGAAGTAGTTTAACGCTGCGGTCGCCACACCATACGCACCAAAGCCGAGATATATTTCATTCAGATAAAGCTCGAGAATTTCATCCTTCGAGAAGGCCCGCTCCATGCGAAAGGAAAGGATCGCCTCACGCACTTTGCGTTCGAAGGAAACATCCTTACTCAGAAGAAAGTTCTGCGCTACCTGCTGGGTGATCGTCGAAGCCCCCTCGGGGCGGCGGCCTGTACCGAAATTGCGGATATTCGAAAGCGCCGCCCGCATGACACCCAAAACGTCAACACCCGGATGGGTATAGAAATTCTTATCCTCGGCTGACAAGAAGGCGTGCTTCACCAACTTTGGTATGGTCGCGACCGGCACAAAAACACGGCGCTGGACAGCATATTCTGCTAGCAGGCTACCGTCTCCAGCATGCACCCTAGTCGTTACCGGTGGCTGGTAGTCCGAGAGCTGGCTGTAATCTGGTAGGTCTCGGCCAAATTCCCAAAACACCCAGAGCACGCCGCCAACCGCCAGTAAGATGCCAACAAGTGCGAGACCGGCGAGATATCCAAGCCAACGAAGCATTCAGCGTTTCCAGTACAACAGAACCCGCGCATAGGCGAGCTAAGCTCATCGAAAAGCATTAAATTGTGGACGGATTGTGGCACCAAAAGCCTATTAAGTCTTTAAAGAGCAGCACTCTGTTTAGTTTTGAAATAGGCATCTACTGCATTCACGATCGCGGCACAAAGTTTCCGGCGATGACTGCCTGTAAGGAGAAGACGCTCCTCCTGCGGGTTAGATATGTACCCCAGCTCAACGAGAACCGATGGCACATCCGGCGCCTTCAGGACTGCAAACCCCGCCGAACGCCACGGTCTCGTTAGAAGCGATGCACTGTTTTTAACCTTTTCGACAAGGATGTCACGAGCAAACTCTACCGAGAGCTCGTTGGTCTTCGCCTGCGCAAAATCAATAAGAATATTCTGCACATCGTCGCTGTAGCCACCCAAATTTACACCGCCAATCACGTCCGACTTATTTTCCAGCGCAGCCAGCGCAGCCGCTTCCTTGTCAGACGCGCGGTCTGACAGCGTGTAGACAGAGAACCCGCTTGTTGACCGCTTGGGATGGGTATTTGCATGCAACGAAAGAAACAGGTCAGCGCCCGCCGCGCGCGAAACCCGAACCCGCTCGCGCAGCGGCAGGAAGACGTCACGGTCGCGGGTCATAATTACTTCATACTTATCTGCGACCCGCAGCAAGCGCACGACCTCGCGCGCATAATCAAGCGCGATCTTTTTCTCATAGACACCCGAAACCCCTATCGCACCGGGGTCCACGCCGCCATGGCCAGCATCGACCACCACCACAGGTTTTATCTTCTGGCGCGGGGCTGACGGTACTGGCACCCGAGTAACGGGGCTCGGATTGTCACCAGCGTTCGGGCGCATCGATACAACAAAATCCGCCCGGCTCGTTGGCTCTAGGTCGATGACCAGTCGCCAAGGCTTACCGCCACTGGGCTTTAGGACAAACTTTTTTGTGACCTTTGATGGTGATTTCAGGTCAAGGACAAATCGACTTGTTCCTGGCCGGAACAGGCCGTAGCGCAGCTTCAAAATCTGGCCAGCGCCGTCGCCGATTCGTTCTTCCTCTAGATCGAAATCAACCTCGGGGAGATCGATAACCACTCGAAACGGGTCAGGAAGGCCGAATATACGTGGTTCGACATTGTCGTTCAATTCGACAACGAATCGGGTCGCGCTGGCGTGAACACCTACTCTGATGTCCTGGACCTTGAGGTTCCCTGCAAACGACTGCACGGGCGTCGTAATCACGACAAACGCAAATACCAGGACCCAAAAAAGGCGCGGTCCAAAATCTGTAAATTGTGATAAGCGTTTGAGAATCAACGACATCGCCGACATGTATATCGTTACTCGCAAACGTACCGCAATACACAAGCGTACTAAGCTAGTTCAATCAAATGCATTGTGGATCAGGTTGCCGGGGTCTATTGTTACTTTGCGGACACCCGCAGTTCGACAAATGCGCGCTGCGTTCTACGGTCTAGGTGGGGTCATGCGGAACAACCTCCGCGCCCACACCCGTTCAGACCGGACAATGTGCACAAGAGAATTGCGGTTTTGTGCAACTTTGAGGCCACCGCGCGGCAAACGCCGTGCGGGCTTTCGGATTTAAACCTGCCGTCCTGGTGCGAAATCGCCCGTTCGACGGCCTAGGTTCCGAGGCAGGCCTCTGAAAATGCGGAACCTCTCTTGTCGTCGTCCGCACGGCATCGAGATCCGGCTTTCGCAGGGACATAATCATGCCAAAGCGCATGCTGATTGATGCGACCCATCCAGAGGAAACTCGGGTGGTCGTCGCAGACGGTAACGAACTTCTCGAATACGATTACGAAACTTCGACCAAGCGCCAGATAAAAAGCAACATCTACCTGGCCAAGGTAACGCGCGTTGAGCCCTCGCTGCAGGCGGCCTTTGTTGACTTCGGCGGCGATCGCCACGGGTTCCTTGCCTTCAACGAAATCCACCCTGACTACTATCGAATCCCGATCGAAGATCGCGAGAAGCTGCTCGCCGAATCCGACGCCGAAAATGACGAAGATGAGGGCGAAGAGAACGGTGACAGCGAGGCTGATTCTCTAGAGGTCGTAGGCGATTCTTCAGATGAAGACATACAAGAGCTCAGCGATGCCCATCGGCGGCGTCTCCGCAAACTCACTCGCAGCTACAAAATTCAGGAAGTTATCAAGCGCCGCCAGATTTTGCTGGTGCAGGCAGTAAAAGAGGAACGAGGCAACAAGGGTGCGGCCCTAACTACCTATCTCTCTCTCCCCGGGCGTTACTGCGTCCTGATGCCAAACACCTCGCGCGGCGGCGGTATCAGTAGAAAGGTGACGGACGCAAAGCATCGTAAATCGATGAAAACTATCCTGTCAGAACTCGACGTGCCCGAGGGCATGGCCGTGATAATGCGAACGGCAGGCGTTGCTCGCACGAAGGCCGAGATCAAGCGCGACTATGAATATCTTCGCCGCCTGTGGGACGATATCCGGGAACTAACCCTGGATTCAACAGCCCCTTCTCTCATCTACGAGGAGGGCGACGTCATAAAGCGAGCACTACGCGACATCTATGATCGTGATATCGACGAAGTATTGGTCGAGGGGGAGGAGGCCTACAAGTCCGCCAAGTCGCTAATGCGTACGATGATTCCATCCCACGCAAAACGGGTTCAGAAGTATGAAGACAGCGAGATCCCGCTTCTGAACCGCTACCAAATAGATCAGCAGCTGGACGAAATCCATGAACCGATCGTGCAGCTTAAGTCCGGCGGCTACATCGTCATAAACCCAACTGAAGCATTGGTTGCGATCGACGTAAACTCCGGGCGCTCGACGCGCGAGCGCAATGTAGAGCAGACCGCCTACAGGACCAATCTCGAAGCCGCCGATGAAGTCGCACGACAGCTCCGTCTGCGCGACCTAGCCGGCCTCATCGTGGTTGATTTCATCGACATGGATATTTCGCGCAACAACCACGCGGTCGAGCGTCGTCTGAAAGACGCTATGAAGTCGGACCGAGCAAGGATTCAGATCGGTCGGATTTCGCCCTTCGGGCTGCTCGAATTATCGCGCCAACGGCTTCGGCCGAGTCTGCTCGAGGCCCACACCCAGATATGTCCGGTGTGCAATGGCACTGGCGTAATGCGCTCCACGGAATCGACCAGCATGGTGATCCTGCGAGAACTCGAAGAGGAAGGGCTGCGCAAGCGCGCACGTGAAGTGACAGTCACCACCCAAACTGATGTGGCGCTCTATCTTCTTAATCAAAAGCGCGGATCGCTTCAGGACCTAGAGATTCGCTATGGCTTCAAGATCCTAGTCCTAGCGGATAGCGGCCTCGCCGCCTCTGACTATGAGATCACGCATATCCGCCACGACGGGGAAGAAGGTGTTTCTTCCAAAGACGAGGAGAAAGCAGAAGACGCAGGAGTGAAGCGCCGTCGAAGCAGAGGTCGCCGAAGTACCCCAGATGACGGGGGTGGAGATGCGCAAACGGAAGAGGCCGACAACGGCGAAAAATACGATGACGAGGATGAAGAAGGGCGCAAGCGTGTTGGACGCCGGCGCGGGCGACGCGGCGGCCGAAGGCGCCGCAAGGCCGATTCCGACGGTGAAACCGAATCTGACAACGAGGTGAGTACGGAAACCAAAGATCCTGCTCCGGATCAATCCGAGGAGGAGGATGAGGCTGCGGGTCGTCGTCGCCGCCGTCGTCGTCGGGGACGTCGCGGACGCGGAGGCTCTGACGAGACGGCGGTGGACCAAAAAACCAACGATAAAGAGATATCAGAAGCCGAGGACGATGCCGAAAGGCCGGTAAACAACAGCCCTTCACTCAACGTTGAGATCGATATCCCAGAACCGTCCGCCGATCACGATGACAAAGATACAGATACGACGAGCGAGACCGATTCCGAGCAAACCATTACCGAAGGGGTAGGCGAAGAGGTTGATTCTACGAAAGAAGAAGTTAGACCTGCCGTAGAGGAGACAACAGAAAATGACCGGCCCAGACGCTCAGGCTGGTGGAACCGGAGCTCAAGCTAAGTTTCGAGCTACATGCCTAGGAACGCCAAGCTCCGAGCCTTTCGATCGCCTTGTGTATATCCTCCTCCCCGCCGGCAAACGAGAACCTCACGTAAGCTTTCCCCCGATAGGGGTCGAAGTCCACACCCGGCGTCGTCGCGACCCGTGCCTCCGAGAGCATCCTGCGGCAGAAATCAGTACTGTCATTCGTCTTCTCAGCGACGTCGGCATAAATGTAGAAAGCGCCGTCGGCAGGTGCAAGCCGATCAAACCCTACATTCGGCAGTTCGGCCAAGAGAATTTCTCGATTGCGCGCATAGTTGGCAATGTTCAGCTGCAGTTCATCATGACTGTCAAAGGCTGCGATTGCCGCATGCTGGGATAGAGTGGGAGGGGAGATAAAAAGATTCTGCGCTAAGCATTCCACCGACCGTATCATGGCTTCGGGAACCACCAGCCATCCCAGACGCCATCCGGTCATCGAAAAATATTTTGAAAAGCTATTAATAACGATCGCTTCATCGTCATAAGCCAGAGCCGTCACCGCGTCATCGCCATACGTGATGCCGTGATAGATTTCATCCGAGATGAAACGGATCGAATGTCGCCTGGAAAAATTCATTAGTGTCGCCATCTCGGTGCCATCGACCATTGTTCCGGTCGGGTTAGAGGGGCTCGCAACAATTAGCCCGGCGAGCCTTCCAGGCTCATCAGCTATCACCTCCGGAGTCAGCTGGAGGCGGTCTTGTACGCGTGCCTCAACCACGACGGGCTCGACACCAAGCGCGGAAAGAATATTACGGTAAGCAGGGTAACCGGGCGCGGCCAGCGCCACCCTATCGCCAACATCAAACGCGGCAAGAAATGCCAGCAGGAATCCACCTGACGAACCCGTCGTGACTACGATGCGCTCCGGTTCTACGGCAACATCATATTCCAACTCATAATGAGCGGCGATGCGATCACGCAGCGCAGGAAGCCCCAGCGCATCGGTATAACCCAGCCGGTCTCTGGAGATCGCCAATGTCGCCGCCTCGCGCACCCTTGCCGGCGCCGGTGTCCCGGGCTGGCCAACCTCAAGATGGACGACGTCCTCCCCGGATGCGGCGAGAGCGTTAGCCTCACGCATGACGTCCATGACAATGAATGGGTCGATTCGGCCCCGCGCCGAAACCTTGAGGCTCATCTCCGGACCTATTCGTTCGAGCTAACCGCCAGACCGAAGGAGCGCGGATCCTTGACGAACTGGCATAGATTTTCATTACGCGGAATCCCGCGAGGACAGAATAGGCCGTTCACACGGCCGACACTCTTTGACTCCTCAATTCGGTGACCAAGCGACGTCAAGGCTGCGCGGTCCGCTGCCGTTGAGGCCGCCTCAACCACAGCAACATCCGGGTTACCCGTACCGAAAACACGGGGCACGGCAATCGCCTTTATCAAGTTTCCTTCATCAGCGGCGATGGTATCGAGGGCAACTCGCGCTACCACGCTGGGAGTGGGCCCAGACCCAGCAACAGCGAAGTAGGTCAATCCGACATTCTCGTTAACCATTAAAGCCACGGTCGGAACGGACGCGCTTCGGGCACTAGGCAGTGGCGCCAGAAGGGTACCCGTCCCCGGCGCTATCACGCCGGCCCCAAAAGGGCCGTTCATCGTGAATGAACAGGCAACAGTTCGGCCCTGATTATCGACGGCAACAATACTTGCGCCGCTCTGAGCAGCATCGCGGTGTATGGAGACGCTTGGGTGTGGTGGATTATGAACGCCCTCAGAAACACCTGAGACCAGCGCAGAAATGCTCGCAGAGGTACCGGGGTCAGCCATTCCGGTCGCCTCGGCCTGATAGGCCCGCGCACCCAGTTCTAGCATTAAATGCTTGCGAACGGTGGAATCCACATATCGATCTCCATCTGCCGCCGCAGCCCAGATTTGGGCAGCGATGAGCCCGCCACCCTTTGGAGGAAACGCAACAATGTCGCTGCCGTACTCGAATTTGATCGGCTCTAAAATCTCCGGTCGGTAATCGCGCAGATCATTTAGTGCCATCTTCCCACCAGCAGAGCGAACGGCCTCGACGAAGAAACGTCCCAGCGCACCATCGTAGAATGTTCCCGGACCCAGAGTACGCAAATTCGACATTACCACTCCAAGATCGAGCTGTCGCAGCTGCTGCCCTTCCGAGAGAGTGCTGGACCCGTTACCGAAGACCGCAAGCGCCTCCGGCCCAAAATTCATTATGGGTTGCGCCGCTTGCAAATCGCGAACAAAGGCTCGCGAGACGGCGTGTCCCGAGCGCGCGAATTCTTCGGCCGGCCGGAGAATGTCAGACCACGTGAGCTGACCATAGCGTGCATGCAGCAGGAACATCCCGCGCACGTTGCCCGGCACCGAGAACTTTGCGCCAGGGTCAGCGGGGCGCTTGGGCATGAACGAAAGCGTTTCGGTCCGGACCCGCACGGTATCGTGGACAAGACAAATACCGCCACCGCCAATACTGGCGACTCCCGGAAGTGTGACAGCCATAGCAAAATAGGCTGCCACCGCAGCATCCGCGGCGGTTCCGCCAGCGGAAAGAACTTCCCGACCCACCAATGCAGCCCGCGGTTCATCGGCGATAAGACCACCGAAGAAACCATCAACAAAGCCCACGTCACCCTTTTCTGGCCCCCCGCCCCCACATGCCGTGAGCGCGAGCATAATCCCCAAAAGCATCCCGCGACCTGATTGACGCCACATTTCGGTGTACCTATTTTGAATGTCATTCCTGGAGATAAACACGTGCGCCCGTTCATTTGTTTGACTGGCCTGATAGCCGTACTCGCCATTGCGGCAAGCTCACCTTCGCTCGGACAAGACCGAAATGTCGGAATTGTCCGCGATGCGGAGATTGAAAATATCATCCGCGACTATGCGACGCCAATCTTCAATGCAGCGGGTCTCGACAGCGACACCGTGGAAGTACACCTTGTCAACGACTCCCGCCTGAACGCGTTTGTTACCGGTGGACAGCGCGTTTTTATAAACACCGGGCTACTGGTCCGCGCGAAGGGACCCGAAGAAGTGATAGGTGTTATCGCTCATGAGGCAGGTCATATTTCAGGCGGGCATCTAGCACGTTTCCAGGAAGAATTGCGCAATGCCGAGGCGAAATCGATAATTTCGGCGCTCGCCGGACTAGCGGCGGGTATTGCCACCGGCGATAGCCGAGTCGCTGGCGCAATCATCGGCAAGGGAACGGATGCCAACCTAGCAAATCTATTCAAATACAGCCGAGTCCAAGAATCCGCCGCAGACGCCGCCGCGCTCAAATATCTCGATGCTACCGGAATGTCGTCCCGCGGACTGCTGGATTTCTTTAAACTTCTACAACGCGAAATCCGCATTACGGGGGGGCGCGAGCACCCCTATCTAAGCACCCATCCGCTTGCAAATGACAGGATCGCGGTCGTATCCAACCATCTCGCACTGTCGCGATTCGCAAACGCACCGACCGCCAAAAACCTAGTGCAGAAGCACTCCTATATCCGGGCAAAACTAATAGGCTTCACGGAACCGCTGGAGACGACCCTTCGCACCTACCCCATAGAACAGAAAGATATTCCGGCGCGCTACGCCCGTGCCATCGCCTACTACAGAAGCGCCAACCTAGAAATTGCACTGCCGCAGGTCGACCAACTGATCGCCGATCAGCCGGACAATCCATACTTCTACGAACTCAAAGGCCAGATGTTGATCGAAGGCGGCCGGATTAGTGAATCTCTTGTACCCTACGAGCGTATGGTCGAGCTGGCGCCGCGCGAACCACTGTTGCGCCTAGCGCTTGGCAAAGCTCAGGTCGAGTCCCGACAGTCAGAGATGTTGCTTCCGGCACTGGACAATCTTCAGGCGGCTGTCCGCATGGAGCCCGATATGCGCGAAGCCTGGCGGCTGCTCACTGTTATTAATGGGCGTCTGGGAAACAAGGGTGAACTGGCACTCGCGCAGGCAGAGTATAGGTTTCTAAGCGGTGACGTGAAGGCCGCGCAGGCGCTCGCCGAACGCGCAATCAATATACTGCCAACCGGGGCGCCGAGCTGGCTTCGAGCAAAGGACATCCTCAGCGAAACAAAGCGCCAGCGAAACAAGTAGTGCTTAGCCGATCACCATTGCGCAGTATGGTGCACACAGGCACTGATCGCCGGACGGCCAACTCAAATCCAGCGTTTTGAACCGACATAAGATACACCAACGCATCTTCGAAAATCTTGGGCCCTGGGCCTAGTTACTCCTTGTCCGGCTGGTTTTCGGGCAACGCGTCGCGGAACGCCAGCTCGTCCAAACACGCCTCGTTTATTCGCATCACAGTCGGAAAGGAAGACAGATCGCAACCGAACCGCTGGGCATTATAGACCTGCGGGACTAGACAGACATCCGCCATCGTTGGTGTGTTGCCATGACAAAACTGCCCAGCACCACCGTCGTTAAGCAAAGCCTCGACACCCTCCATGCCTTCGTTCACCCAGTGCTTGTACCACTGCTCATTTCGGGCGTCCTCATCAAGGCCCAATTCGTTTCCCAACAAGCGCAAGACACGCAGATTATTGAGTGGATGGATATCACAAGCAATCGCCTGAGAAACCGCGCGCACCCGCGCACGGTCTTCGGCATCCCGAGGCATAAGGGGATATATCGCCGGCCGGGTCTCGTCGAGATACTCCATGATCGCCATCGACTGCACCACACGGGTACCATTATCATCGATCAAGGTGGGCACCAGACCTTGCGGGTTGACGCCAAGATAGACATCAGACCTCTGATCCTTACGCCGCAAATGGATGTACTCCCGCTCCGCCTCGAGTCCCTTTAGGTTCAACGCAATACGCACCCGAAAAGCCGCTGATGAGCGCCAATAATCGTAAAGCTTCATGGGTTCCCCCGTTCGCGACCGTCAGGCCTATAAATTACGAATGTTCAAATACTGCAACTCATCGGCCGGCTCGAATCCAAATACCCGACCATAGAATGCCAGTTCGCATTCGAGCGCGCGACAAACATTCTCGGCCTTTCGGAAACCATGGCCCTCATTTTCGAACAGGACATAGGCAACCGGAATACCCCTCTCCTCCAGCGCATCAACCATCGCCTCGGCCTGATTAGGCGGAACGACCCTATCTTCGGAACCCTGGAGAAAGATCACCGGGCAATTGAACTTATCCACATGCGCGATCGGCGAACGATCGCGATATAGCTGCTCGGTCTCCGGCAGTGGGCCGATTAGTAGATCCAGGTAGCGACTTTCAAACTTGTGGGTATCGCGGGCCAGCGTCATCAGATTACCGATGCCATAGAGACTTGCTCCTGCAGAGAAGGTGTTACAAAAAACCAATGCCGCAAGCGCAGTGTAGCCGCCGGCGCTGCCGCCCCGGATAGCAAGCCGTGAGGGATCGGCCTTCCCTGCCGCGACGAGATATTCAGCCCCATGGGCCATGTCCTCAACGTCGGTCTTCCCCCAACCGCCATACAAGGCTTCCCGATAGCCACGGCCGAATCCCGTACTACCACGATAATTTACATCCAGAACTGCAAAACCGCGGCTGGTCCAGTACTGAATGGCCAAGCTAAGCGTCGACACTGTCACGCCGGTCGGCCCTCCATGGCCGCGAACGATTAGGGGCGGAATTTCGCCTGCCGCGGGCGCATGGGAAGCACTGTGCGGAGGGTAATAGAACCCGTGTGCGACACCACCACCCGCGGTATCGAAACAAACAGATTCCGGAACAGAAAAATTATTGAGGTCTAAATCAACGCTCATTGCATTACGCAGGACATCTGTGTTCCCGGAGATCGGATCGAAAACTACAAGCGAAGCAGCTTGCCGGGGGGAGGCACCGATGAAGACCAGCTTATCCCCGACCCATTGCGGTGCAGATATTTCGGTGTAGGGCAGATCAAACGCTCGCAGCCCCAGGGCACCAATTTGTGCTAGGTACCAGACGCCGTCACTTGTGTAGGTGGTTACGATCAACCCCGCATCGTCAACATCAGTCGTCCGCATACCGAAGTTCCACTGAGGCAGTCCAAACTCGGCGGCCATCGCGTGAACGATCGTCAATTGGTTGCCGTCCCAACGATGGAGGTTCCACCAGCCTTCCGGGTCAGCGCTGAACAGCAACGTGCCGTCAGGTGCCCAGATTGGCTGAAACACGGACACACCATCGCCACCTGCAACGCGCAAGGGCTTTCCCAAGGACCCATCGTGTTCGAACGGTGCCACCCAGAGCGTTGCCGCATCCCAAGGCATGTCGGGAAGGTCCCAACCGACCCAGCACAGATTTTGACCATCCGGAGAGACACGTGGGTTGGAGACAAAGTCATGACCCGCAACTAACGTCTGAGGCGCACCACTAACTAGGTCCACCGCAACGATTTCGTTAGTCACCGCATCGCCAGCGTGTCGCTCTCGCACGCAAATTAGGCAATCACGGGACGCGTCATGAAACATGTCGGCATACCGATCATCATTGTCTGCGGTCAACGGATATGGCTCAGCGCCAGGCAAAATCCGATAGATCCGCTGGTCTGCGAAATTGACGAAGAACACGGTTCCTGACGACACGGTCGCTGCCCCACCGCCATACTCGTGAACCAGCGAACGTGCCGAATAGCCTGGCGCCAGAACATCCTCAGGGCCTTCGTCAGTCCACCGAACCAGCACAACGCGCCCCCCCTCGCTTGGCCGTGCTTCCAGCCAATAGATATCGGCCCCATCGACGAGCACTGCTACGAGCGCGATAGTTGTATCGGCAATCATGTTCGCTGTAATTGGTGACTTCCAAGTACCAAACGGCGCGATGATTTTATTGATGGTCATAGAAGAACTATAGCGGCGAGACCGAGAAAGGAGACAAAACCGACCACATCGGTGATCGTAGTGAGGACCACGGCGGAGCCGACCGCAGGATCAATACGCATGCGTTGTAGCAGGAGCGGAACAGTGACACCGGCGAACCCTGCGGTAAGGAGGTTGAAAACCATAGCGGCCGCGATAATCAAGCCGATGGTAGTCTCACCAAACCAGAACCAAGCTACAAAACCCATCAGGACGGCGAACAACAGGCCATTGATCCCACCCACGATAACTTCCTTTCCCATTATGCGCGCAGCATTAGCCGGGGTCAGTTCCTTCATAGCCAGCGCCCGGACTGCCACCGTAAGGGTCTGGGTTCCGGCATTACCTCCCATCGAAGCAACTACGGGCATCAGGATAGCAAGCGCAACCACCTGTTCAATAGCCGCGTCGAACAGGCCGATCACCAGCGACGCAATGATCGCCGCACCCAAATTAACCAAGAGCCAAGAAAAACGAGCACGGGTAGTGTCAAGGACTGCCTCGTAAAAATCATCCTCACGTACACCACCAAGACGCAGGATATCCTCCTCGGCCTCCTCGTCGATGACATGAACGATGTCATCTGCCGTGATAACCCCCACCAACTGACCCGTATCATTTACCACCGGGGCCGAAAACAGCGCGTACTGCCGAAACATCAGGGCCGCCTCTTCCTGGTCCATCTCTAAATATGCTGAGTGTAATTTGGTCAGCATGATGTCATCGATACGTACGTCACGCTGATTGCGCATTAGCCGTGACAGGGGAACCGTACCGACCGGGCGCCGATCGTCGTCAACAACATAAATCTCATAGAAATCGCGCGGCAAATCCGCGGCGCGCTCGCGCATATAATCTATGGTATTGCCGACCGACCAGTCCTTAAGAACGCTCACCAGCTCGCGCTGCATTAGGCGGCCCGCGCTGTCCTCCGGATAAGTTAGCGCCTGCTTAACCAGAGCCCGGTTAGACGCTGACAGACGGGCAAGAACATGGGCCTGTTCCTCTGCCGCGACATCCTCAAAGACGTCGATCGCATCGTCGGTCTCGAGCTCCGTAATAACGGCGGCAACCTCGGCCGGCCCAAGCTGTTCAAGGACATCCTCGCGCACCACATCGTCGAGGTAGGTAAGCAACTCCGGATCGAGACGGCCCCGCACGTGATTGAACAGTAAATACCTACTTTCACTGCTCAGGGCCTCTAGAAGGTCGGCCAATTCGGACGCATGCAGTCCCTCAATGAACCCATCCAGGTCATCTAGACGGCCCATAGACAGGGCGACTTCGCAGGTGCGAACTAGCGACTCATCGATGCCGTAGCTGCGCTCGGTACCGAGGCCATCCACTAAGTCATTGTTGTAGGGCCTATAGGTCATGCGTCCCTAACCTTTTAGACTAGGCGTGATACTGTGCGCCTACGATCGCAACCATATGGACTACCCTGCAGGCCGCTGCCGACGGCATCGGAACATGAGCCGAGTGAGCTGCGCCGACGAGGATCGGCCCGACCTTCGCGATGGCAGCGCAGGGCTGCTTCGCGGATATCCTCTGCCATATCCTTTTCTCCACATCGTGGCCGCGTCACGTCCGCAGACGCAATCCCCATATTGCAATTGCTGCTGCGTTAGATGCTTGATCCGCATGCGGGTGGCAACCGGAAAACAAGCAAATCTGTCAAAACACGAGTATATTCTTGGTCTGTCACATGAATGAAATCCTTACATCCTCCCAATCTGGGCACGATAAACTTATGCGAACTAATACTGGTCGTGTTGAATGGCGTACCACTTATGGTCTTCAAGACTATGCGCAATCCGTTGCGATGATGGAAGCGCGGGTCACTGCCATACGGCAAGAGAAGGTCGATGAACTGGTTTGGTTAGTTGAGCATCCACCACTCTATACTGCGGGCACAAGTGCCCAGCCCACCGACTTACTCGATCACGATCGATTCCCGGTCCATGAAACAGGTCGCGGCGGACAGTACACTTACCACGGACCCGGACAGCGGGTCGCCTACACCATGCTCGATCTGCGCGAGCGCGGCCAAGATTTACGAGCTTATATTCGCGGGCTCGAGGCATGGGTCATTGCAACACTGTCAACCCTCGGCGTGGCGGGAGAACGGCGAGACGGACGAGTAGGTATTTGGGTAGCACATGGCGATGGTAAAGAAGACAAAATTGCAGCAATCGGNGTGCGTGTGCGTCAATGGGTCAGCTATCATGGGATCTCNATCAATGTGGANCCCGTTCTCGAGCATTTCTCAGGCATCGTGCCCTGCGGCATAAGGGACGGAAATCTCGGTGTTACTAGCCTCGCTCGCTTGGGAATCGATACGAATATGCAGCATCTCGATGCAGCCCTAGAGACGACGTTCGCAAACATATTCGGCGAGACGACGCGCGCCTAGGCTGTCCGCATATTGATACAATTCTTTCAAATCGGCCGTGGCGTATCCACCGGCATGCGGGTATTAACTCGCAAACTCTGCTTCGGACACGAAAACCCCGCTAGAATTTCTCGGTCCAAGCCCAAAACTAGCCCCCCTTAAACCTGGCCGTGGACCAAGACCAGCTAGCGGAGAGACATGCCATTACTCGAACTCGATAATGGGCTGATCGACCGCCAAGCTATCCCCGGGGCCAGCTTGGAGAGATTTCACGATCCCATCCGCCGACGCACGAAGTACATTCTCCATCTTCATGGCCTCAACGACAGCAACCTCTTCACCCGCGCGCACCTGGGTCCCAACCTCAACGGCGACAGAGACCAGCAAACCCGGCATGGGCGACAAGACAAAACGGCTCATATCCGGTGGGGTCTTCTCCAGCATTCGCGCATTCAATGCCGCACCACGAGCCGAAAACATCTTCACATTCGCCACGACGCCGCGGTGGGTTAGCCGGAAAGATAACCCCGCTCGATCAACCTGGAAGGTTGCCACCCCGTCATCGAATGTTGCTACAAATACCGGATCACCGAGGTTCCATAGCGTACTGAACGATATCGTACGATCATCGATAACAACGTCAGCACCGTCGGTCCGATACGACAAAGTCACAGTATCCGTGTAGGCGCCAATTTGCACTTGGCTTGCGAGTTCCCCGGTCGGCGGACTGGGTACTCCGGATATCCCGGTCTGCCGCGCACGCGCCACATGCCGGCCGTGCACATACGCCGCGACGGCTGCGAAACGGTCACGCAGAGTACCCTCGGGTGCAGCGGGCGCGTAGCCATCGGGGTACTCCTCCGCGATGAAGTTGGTAGTAAGACGACCTTCAGCGAAGCGCGAATGAGACAAAATGGAAGCCAGAAACGCAGTATTTTGACCCGTACCACGAATATAATAACCGTCGAGGGCATCTTGCATACGCAAAGTGGCCTCTGCGCGGTCAGTGCCGTAAGTCACCAACTTAGCAATCATCGGGTCGTAGAACATCGAGATTTCGGAACCCTCGTCCACACCAGTGTCGATACGAACGTTGACCCCGTCTTCGGCCGGCGCGCGATAGCGGACCAGCCGCCCGATCGCCGGCAAGAAGTTTCGGCTTGGGTCTTCGGCATAGACCCGTGTCTCAATCGCCCAGCCGGTAAATGTAACATCCTCCTGGCTGAGAGAAAGTTTCTCACCATTAGCTATCCGGATCATATGCTCGACGAGATCTAGGCCAGTCACCATCTCAGTCACCGGATGCTCGACCTGCAGGCGAGTGTTCATCTCAAGAAAATAAAAATTTCGGCCCTTGTCGACGATAAATTCGACTGTGCCGGCCGTGCAGTACCCTACAGCCGCAGCCAGGGCACATGACTGGGCTCCCATGGCCGCGCGGGTTTCGTCATCGAGGAAAGGTGACGGCGCCTCCTCCACAACCTTCTGATGGCGCCGCTGGATCGAGCACTCCCGTTCGCCCAAGTGAATGACATTGCCATGAGCGTCAGCCAGAATCTGAATCTCGATGTGGCGCGGCTCCTCGATATATCTCTCGATGAATATTCGGTCATCGCCGAAACTCGAACGTGCCTCGTTCTGCGCCGAACGAAAACCATCGCCGACCTCCTCCTCGCAATATGCGATCCGCATGCCCTTGCCACCGCCGCCCGCCGACGCCTTAATCATCACTGGGTAACCAATATCGCCAGCAACCTTCTCGGCTTCAGCCACATCCGAAATCGTATCCATATGGCCCGGGACGGTGCTAACTCCGGCAGCGCTGGCCAACTTTTTGGACTCGATCTTATCACCCATCGCTGCGATCGCATCCGGTGGCGGCCCGATGAAGGTGACCCCCGCAGTCTCCAGCGCACGAGCAAAATCTGCGTTTTCGGACAGGAATCCATAACCGGGATGCACAGCATCGGCACCCGTATCGTAGATCGCCGCGAGGATCTTATCCATCACGAGATAACTCTCCGCCGCCGGTGACGAACCAATATGAACAGCCTCATCAGCCATCCGCACGTGGAGTGCGCAAGCATCTGCATCCGAATAGACCGCAACGGTTGCTATCCCCATATCTCTGGCGCTTCGAATGATACGGCAGGCAATTTCGCCGCGGTTCGCTATCAGAATCTTCTTAAACATGATCATGAAACTACGAGAGCATGTTGCAGTGCGCAATCGAGGAATTCATTTGCCGAGTGACTCAGAAAAGCGCAGACGAAGAAACCGTGCGAACATGCCCTAACCTGATACCTGATGGAGTTAACCAGATTTCGACGACAACAGATCACGTTTGGGTTTCATGGATCCGCTGTAACTCTTTATTCGGCGGAACTTGTGCGAGCCTGGTAGGCTAGCGGGTAATACCGGGTCGTGGAACTGTGCTAACTAAATAGTCGTGAGCAACTAGGTTTTCTTTGCCCAGGCTACCGGAAACAGCCACGACCTTGCGGGAACTATCGACACAGACCTCAACAACGTGACCAACTCCGAAGAACATATAATTGGCGATCACGACGTAACAATTCCGATTTTTCAACTCGACCCCCGCAACGACTCAAGCTAGTTAGCAAACATGAAAAAAGACGACATCGCGACACAGGTCGCAGCTTTTCCCTATTGGTATCATAAGATCGAACTTCCCGACGGCTTGGTCACGCCAGGTTGGGCACCGATCGATGTCGGCGCCTACCGTGTCCCGGAGGACCTGACAGGCAAGCGGGTACTAGACATCGGTGCCTGGGATGGTTTCTGGACCTTCGAAGCACTAAAGCGCGGCGCCGACCAAGCTATCGCGATCGACAACTTCTCCGATTTCGTCGGCCATCTTGAAACTAAGGACCGAAAGGCCTGGGAAACATTCGATCTGTGTCGAGAAGCACTTGGCTATGATGAAGATCGCTGCCAGCGCCACGAGTTAAACATCTACGACATCGCACCCGACACGTTTGGAAGCTTCGACTATGTTTTTTGCTTCGGCGTCCTGTATCACCTTCGCTGGCCCATGTATGCGATCGACAAGCTATCGGCCGTATGCTCCGGCGATCTCTTCATCGAATCTGCCATAGCTGACGACTTCAGCGCCTATCGCGGCGCGGGTAATGGGTTCGGCTCCGACATGGTGATGGAGTTCTATCCCAACGATGAATATGGCAAGAACGAGACTAACTGGTGGGCTCCGACTCTCAAATGTATGGGCAGCATGGTCAAGGCGGCGGGCTTCAATACGGTTCGCGGCTGGAAGCTTGCGGATTCCCCTTCGCGCCTTCCCGAGTGCCGGGGGTTCATTTGGGGTACCAAGATATAGGACCGAGCCACCTCAATCGTATCACAGCGGGATATTGTCGTGCTTCTTCCAAGGGTTTTCGAGAACCTTATTCTCCAACAGACGCAACGCACGGCAAATTCGCCGTCGCGAGCTGCGCGGGTAGATCACATCGTCAATGAAGCCCTTCTGGGCCGCAACAAACGGGTTAGCGAAGCGCTCGCGATATTCCTCGGTGCGCGCCTCAATCTTTTCTGGATCGTCGCGATCTTCGCGATAGATGATCTCCACCGCACCCTTCGGGCCCATAACCGCAATCTCAGCCGTCGGCCAGGCATAGTTGATATCGCCACGAATATGTTTCGAGGACATGACATCATAGGCGCCGCCGTAGGCCTTACGCGTTATAACCGTCACCTTCGGCACCGTCGCTTCAGCATAGGCGAAGAGCAACTTGGCCCCATGCTTGATGATCCCACCATATTCCTGCGCCGTGCCGGGTAGGAAGCCAGGCACATCTACGAAAGTGACAATGGGAATATTGAAGCAGTCGCAGAAGCGCACGAAACGGGCCGCCTTCTTCGATGAATCGATGTCCAGGCAGCCCGCGAGCACCATCGGCTGGTTCGCGACGAAACCGACCGTTCGGCCCTCCATACGTCCGAATCCGATGACTATGTTAGCCGCATGGTCGGCCTGTATTTCAAAAAAGTCGCACTCGTCAACCACTTTTCCGATGAGTTCCTTGATGTCATAGGGCTTCAGCGGATCAGACGGGATGAGCGTATCTAGCGATAGCTCCTCGCGATCGAAGGGGTCACTGGTTGGCCAGACTGGCGGTTTCTCGCGATTATTCATCGGTAAAAAGTCATAAAAGCGCCGCAGCTGAAGGAGCATCTCCACATCATTCTTGAACCCGCCATCGGCGACGCTCGATTTGGTGGTATGGGTGGAGGCACCGCCGAGTTCCTCCTGGGTCACTTCTTCATGGGTAACGGTTTTCACCACCTCGGGCCCGGTCACAAACATGTATGACGTGTCCTCAACCATAAAGATGAAGTCGGTCATCGCCGGCGAATAAACCGCCCCCCCCGCACACGGTCCCATTATGGCTGACACCTGCGGAATGACACCGGAGGCATTAACATTGCGCTGGAACACCTCGGCATAGCCAGCAAGGGATTCGACACCCTCCTGGATCCGCGCTCCGCCGGAATCATTCAATCCTAGTAAAGGAATGCCATTCTTCATGGCCATGTCCATGACCTTACAGATCTTCATGGCATGAGCCTCAGAGAGGGATCCGCCGAAAACAGTAAAATCCTGTGAAAACACAAAGACCTTGCGGCCGTTGATCAGCCCCCAACCCGTCACCACACCATCACCCGGAATTGGCTCGATATCCGCAGTCATTTCGTTTGGAGCCTGCTCGACAAACATGTCGAACTCCTCAAAAGAGTTCTCATCAAGGAGAAGCTCAAGGCGTTCGCGTGCAGTCAGCTTTCCCTTTTTGTGCTGCGAATCAATCCGACGTTCACCACCCCCTAGCCTTGAACGAACACGACGGGCTTCAAGCTGGTCCAGAATATCTTGCATATCGTACCCTCGACGAAACCTGAATGAATATTTCACATAGCAGATTTTCCTGATTTCAGGCTAGTTCCTAGAAACTTTACTTAACCTTCTTTCAACAAACTTAAGAAGGTAGCGGAGCAATCGATATCTGCACGCAGGATGTCACGGCGAGCCTGGGCCTCTTCATCCTCCCCCCAAAGCTCGACCTGGTAGGTTTCATCTAATTGGCTAGCATTAAACGCGGCCTCCGCATCCAGATGGCCGCTCGCCATAGCGAGTGCTACTACGAGCGAGCCGCTGGCTGATGCAACGACTCCAAGAGCAGACAATTCATAGTGACCATTCTCGGCAACGGCGGCGCGCAGGCGTGAAAGAGATTCCACCGGCTGCTCCACCGGAAGCAGTCCATCCGTTACTAATAGCTCACTGCCATAGGTATCACGCACCCAGTCTAGTAAGGGCTGCCATACACGCGCTTGCCGGACGACCAGCTCTTGTGGTGCCTCGGCACGGTAGCAAACGAGATCCGTTCTACCATAGGCTGCGATCTGGTCAATATAAGCACCTGGGTCATCAGCGATACGATCGACTGCGGTAGCCGCCATCCGCATAAGCGGCATAGAATGGACATTGATCTCCTCTCCTTGGGTACGCCATTCGTCCGCAATGGCATTCGCAAGAGCTTCTCCAGGAACCTGCAGGGCACGTCGAAGTGGCGTGCGCACACCGCGGCCATCGAGCTGCACTTCATAGACCCCTTCATTCCGGTCAACGGAAGTGGTAGCGACATCATTGTAAAAGCGTTTCATAATTCCCATCGGTCCATTTGGCCACCACCGGTCGCCGCCAGAGATTAACTCGGCACAAAGCCAGCATCGCCATTTCTTATGAAACGGCGGCTATTTCATAACGCACCCTCGGAGCGTGTGCGAGGCGGATTACAAAGAAGGTTTTAGGTGTCCGCCAAACACGGCGTAATCACGTCGAGGTCTCATCGAAACCTATGAATGCCCAACTCCTGGTTAGGACATCATCCAGCGGCGCCTCAAGCATCAAGCGCTCGCCACTTTGCGGATGGGTAAACATCAGGCTTCGCGCATGCAAATGCAGCCGTTGCGGTAAGCCTTCGACATCGCTATCCCGGCCACCATATTTGTGATCACCAACAATCGGCGTATTCATCGCTCGGCAGTGAGCGCGCAGTTGGTGCGTCCGCCCCGTACGCGGCTTTAATTCGAGCCAGGAGATACGCCGGGCGGCTTGATCGAGAATACGAAATTCGGTCTCCGCATCCAGTCCGCCGTCGACTGGTTCGACACGCTGCCTACCCTCACCGCCACGCTTCGTCAGCGGTGCATCGATGACCCCCGCTTCGTGCTCGGGAACACCGACGACTAGCGCCCAGTACGTTTTCACTACATCGCGCGCCTGAAAGAGCTTAGCCAACCGCGCGGCCGTGCGACGATCACGAGAGAGAAGAAGCAGGCCGCTCGTATCCTTGTCGAGTCGATGCACCAAGCGCGGGCGATCGGGCGCATCAAACCGAAGGGCATCGAGCATGCCGTCGAGATGACGGTGGGTTTTGGAACCGCCCTGCACCGCGAGCCCTGCCGGCTTGTTGATAGCGATCAGCCATTCATCCTTATGTACGACGGCATCCCGCAAAGCGATCTCATCGGCTAGATTGACCGGCCGTTCATGCATCTCAGCCGGCGGCTTCAGGGCTGCACCGGGCATAGGTGGCAAGCGGATATCCTGTCCCGCATTCAGGCGTTGACTGGGCTTTGCACGACGGCCGTCGACACGGACCTGACCAGTGCGCAACCATTTGGCAACCTGGCCATAGGCTACATTAGGGAAATGGCGCTTGAACCAGCGATCCAGGCGCAAATCGCCCTCATCAACCCTGACGGATACATGGCGGACCGATATATGATCGCCGTCATTCACGTGAATACCAGCCGCGCCAGCCGCAGCCCAATTAATAGCGCACCAATCGCGCCAACAACCGAAGCTAGAACATACACCGCTGCAAACATCACCTGGCCCCTCTCATACAGAGCGACCGCGTCGAGCGAGAACGTCGAGAATGTCGTGAATGCGCCAAGTCCACCTACCGTGAGTAGCGCCCGCAGCTCCGGCGAAACAGTCCATGCGGTTGACATAACATGAACCAGCATTCCCATAACGAAGGAGCCACAAACGTTCACGACAAAGGTACCCCAGGGAATGCCCAGACCAAAAGAGGCCGCGATACCAACATTCACAAAATGCCGGCCCAAGGCCCCGGCTGCACCGCCGACAGCAATCGCAAACAGTATATTCATCTGCAGCTCCACATGTTTCGGTCTCGCACCCGTTGTATCATTTACCGTCGGGTCGACCATTCATGGAACGTTCAGCGCGCAACTTGGACCAATAATCTAGGCGTTTGGATATCTCGCGCTCGAAACCGCGTGCAACCGGCACGTAAAAGTTCCTCCGGTCAACGCCTTCAGGAAAATAATCCTGCCCGGAGAAACCGTCTTCGGCGTCATGATCATAGGTATAACCATCGCCGTAACCCAGATCCCTCATCAATTTCGTCGGCGAATTGAGGATATGATTAGGCGGCACCAACGAGCCGCTATCCTCGGCCATGCGCATCGCCGCGTCATACGCCTTGTAGGACGAATTCGACTTCGGTGCAGTTGCCAGATAGATCACACACTGCGCTAGAGCAAGCTCTCCCTCAGGGTTACCCAGCCGCTCATAAGCCTCCCAAGCGGCTATAGCCTGCGGCAAGGCTTGCGGATCGGCAAGCCCAATATCCTCGATCGCCGACCGCACAAGACGACGCGCTATGAAGCCCGGCTCTTCGCCGCCAATTAGCATCCGCGCGAGCCAGTAGAGGGCCGCGTCTGCGTCCGAGCCACGCAAGGATTTGTGGAGGGCGCTGATCAAATTGTAGTGACCTTCCTGGCTCTTGTCGTAGAGCGGTGCCCGTTTCTGCAGGACCTTAATCAGTTGCACTGTGTCGAGAACGCCCTCAACCTCTAACTCGAACAGCTGCTCGACGAGGTTTAAGAGATAACGTCCATCCCCATCGGCCATAGTCTTAAGCGTCCGACGGGCATCCAGCTCGACCGGTATCGTCCGCTCCTTAAGGGCCTCGGCGCGCGATAGTAATTCGTCGAGCGCAGCCTCATCCAGCCGACTAAGAACGAACACCTGGCAACGTGAAAGAAGCGCAGCATTAATCTCGAAAGAAGGATTCTCTGTAGTCGCACCAATTAACGTGACCGTGCCGTCTTCCACATAAGGCAGAAACGCATCCTGCTGTGCACGGTTGAAGCGATGAAGCTCATCAATGAATAACAAGGTCCCCTGTCCCCCGGCACGGCGTGCGACCGCACGTTCAAACACCTCACGCAGATCTGCAATCCCGGAAAAAACAGCCGAAAGCGGCTCAAAGGCAAGTTCGGTCTCGTGCGCCAGGAGTCGGGCTATCGTGGTCTTACCACAACCAGGCGGTCCCCACAGGACCATGCTCGCCATCCGTCCATTGGCCACCATCCGCCCGATTGGCGCTTCCGGAGCCAGCAAATGTCCCTGCCCCACGACATCTCCAACACTGTCCGGCCGCAGCCGATCAGCGAGCGGGCGAGGCGCCTGCCCGTCAAACATCTCAGACTGACCGTCGGCTGTGCTCATCCGCCGACCGTGAGTGAAAACAACCGGCCATCGCGCCGTACTGTGATGGTCCATTGTGGTACAGATTTCGCCGTTAACTCACGAATCCGCCTTACCGTCTCTATTTGCGACCCATTGATTGCAAAAATCACGTCGCCGACCTGGAAACTTAGGCGATGAGCCGGGCTCCCGCGAATGATCGAACGGATGATCACGCCTTCCTCGAAATGATCGCGTCCCATCTCCTCAGCTACGGCGGGTGAAAGATTAGCTACCGTCGCGCCGGCTATCGGGTGTCGACCCTCAAGGACCTGCTCGTTACGTGGCGGGACCTCGGGCGGATCTTCGAGCACAAGCGCAACTTCGAGCTGAGCTTCGGTCCGGCGTACCGACAACCGAGCTTCCTCACCAATGACGGAGGTCGCAATTCGAAAACGTAGACCTTCAGTATTGAACACGGGAAGGCCGTTGATTGCGGTAACGATGTCGCCAGATTCGAGACCAGCTTTCGCTGCTGGGCCATCCGGATGGATTGCGGAGAGGATCACGCCTTCCGGCCGCGACAGGCCAATAGCCTCGGCGATATCAGCCGTAACCGTATCGAAGGCAGCACCGATCCACGCCCGCCTCAGGGCCTCGCCTGCAGCCGCACCATCGATGACCGTCCGAACCATGTTCGATGGAATCGCAAAGCCTATCCCTTGACTGCCGCCGCTGCGAGAGAAAATCGCCGTGTTGATACCCGCAAGGGTTCCATCCATCCGCAACAGGGCGCCACCAGAATTTCCCGGATTGATCGCCGCATCAGTCTGAATAAAAAAATTGAAGTCAGAAACACCCACCTGAGTGCGCGCGAGACCCGAGACAATACCGCTGGTAACGGTCTTGCCGACACCGAACGGATTTCCAATAGCAAGCACTAGGTCGCCAACCTCCAAATCGTCGCTATCGCTCAGTGCAATATGAGGTAAATCCTCTGTATCTGCATCGATCTTAAGAATCGCCAGGTCGGTCCGTTCGTCCTCGCGCAGGATAATCGCCCTAAACTCACGGCGGTCCGACAGCACCACCGTGATACTATCTGCGCCTCTGATGACATGAAAATTTGTGACGATCAGACCGTCGGGCCGCACGATAACACCGGAACCAAGAGAGTTTTCGAAACGCTCCCGTGGCTGGGTCTCGCCAAATGATTCGCCGAAAAACCGCCGAAAGAAGGGATCGTTAAAAAGAGACGGTACCGGTCCCCGGCTGCGAACTGCCTTGCGTGTAAAGACATTGACCACCGCTGGGCTAGCCGCGCGCACTAGTGGTGCGAACGACAGCACGATCTGCTCATGATTATCGGGAACCGCAGGCCGAGCAGACACACTTCTAACGGACAGTACCACAGCCAGGAGAATGGCAAGAGATAGTATGATTGATATAAATCGCATTAGACGATTGTATCGACCTTCGTGGTGAGTTTCATCGCCTGAAACGCAAAAGGCCGCCCACGGGGCGGCCTTTTTAAATTTGAAATGCTTATTGAACTTAGGCCACCGCCTCTTCGAGAGCTTCGTCGTCATCGAACTGAACGGGGCCGGAATCGAGACCCTTGGCATCCTCATCACGATCTACTAGCTCTATAATGGCCATCGGTGCGGAGTCACCATAGCGAAAACCGGCCTTCATGACTCTGGTGTACCCGCCTGGACGGTCAGTGTAGCGCTCGGCCAGGACCGAGAATAGCTTCTCAACAAGGGCACGGTCGCGCAGCACCGAAAGCGCCTGACGACGAGCGTGCAGATCACCCCGCTTACCAAGCGACACAAGTTTATCGACGACGCGACGCAGCTCCTTAGCCTTGGGTAGTGTTGTCGAAATCTGCTCATGCTTGACGAGCGCGGCTGCCATATTAGCAAACATGGCCTTGCGATGACTGCTCGTCCGATTGAGCTTACGCGGACCCTTACGGTGACGCATTTTAACTGCTCCTGAATTCCGGGGGGCCTAGAATGGCTCCTCAAGGCGTTTCGCCAAATCTTCGATATTCTCCGGTGGCCAGTCCGGAATTTCCATGCCGAGGTGAAGACCCATCTGTGCAAGCACTTCCTTAATTTCGTTGAGTGACTTGCGACCGAAGTTTGGTGTCCGAAGCATCTCCGCCTCGGTCTTCTGCACCAGATCTCCGATATAGACAATATTGTCGTTCTTAAGGCAATTTGCCGACCGCACGGATAGTTCGAGCTCATCGACTTTACGCAGAAGGTTACGGTTGAACTCAAGTTCGTCGTCGATTTCCTCGACCGGCTGCGCCACCTTGGGTTCTTCGAAGTTCACGAAGAGCTGGAGTTGATCCTGCAGGATTCGCGCGGCGAGCGCCATGCTATCCTCCGGAGTGATCGCACCGTTTGTTTCAATATCAACGGTCAACTTGTCCAGATCGGTCCGTTCGCCCACACGGGCGTTACCAACATGGTAGGAAACCTTATTGATCGGTGAGAAAAGGGCGTCGACCGGTATGAGCCCGATAGGCGCATCCGCGGCGCGATTCTGAGCTGCCGGAACATAGCCTTTCCCGGATTCGACTACCAACTCCATGACAACCCGCGCGCCCTGGTCGAGGGTCATAAGAATGTGATCGGGATCCATGATCTCGATGTCCGGGCCGGTTTCTATCTGGCTAGCGGTAACCTCGCCCGGGCCGGTGGCCGAAAGTGTCATTCTCTTGGGGCCTTCACTGTGCATGCGCAGTGCCATTCCCTTCACGTTCAATACAATATCCGTGACGTCTTCGCGCACACCAGGGATCGACGAAAACTCATGCAGCACACCTTCGATCTGAATCGAGGTCACAGCTGCACCATGTAGCGACGACATCAGAACCCGGCGCATAGCGTTACCCAAGGTCAATCCGAAACCACGTTCAAGGGGTTCTGCAACCACCGTTGCCTCGCGTGAGGGATTGGAACCGCCCGCGATGTTGAGCTTGTTCGGCTTGATCAATTCGGTCCAATTCTTCTGAAGCATCTGGATTCGTCCTTAGTCTTGTCCGGGGCACCAGCACCGGGGGTCGGCATCCGCCGATTGAAATTCAAACTCCGCACCAGTGCGGGCTACAAATCAGACGCGGCGCCGCTTGCGTGGCCGACAACCATTGTGCGGGACCGACGTCACATCACGAATCGCGGTGATTTCGAACCCAACCGCCTGCAACGCACGTAGAGCGGATTCACGTCCCGAACCCGGGCCCTTTACTTCAACGGCAAGGGTTTTCATTCCATGCTCCTGCGCCTTTCGACCGGCGTCTTCCGCCGCCATCTGCGCAGCATAGGGGGTCGACTTGCGGGACCCCTTAAAACCCTGAGATCCCGCGGAAGACCAAGCGATTGTGTTGCCCTGGGCGTCCGCAATAGTGATGTGCGTGTTGTTGAACGTCGCACTAACATGTGCCACGCCAGAGGTGATGTTCTTGCGTTCGCGTCGACGAACACGCGCTGTAGCGGCCTTTGCCATTGCTGCTCTACCTTGTCCTGCGCCCTAGACTTTTTTCTTGCCGGCGATTGGCCGGGCCTTTCCCTTACGGGTCCTTGCGTTCGTGTGGGTCCGCTGCCCATTGACAGGCAAACCCTTGCGATGACGCACGCCCCGGTACGAACCGAGGTCCATGTACCGCTTAATATTCATCGCAACTTCACGGCGCAAATCACCCTCAACCTGATAGCCTTGGTCAATCATCTCACGTACCCGGATGACCTCATCATCGGTCATCTCATGAACGCGCCGTTCGAGAGGAATATTGCACTTCTCGCAAATCTCCTCCGCCTTTGTATGACCGATCCCGTGAATATAGGTCAGCGCAATCGGAACTCGCTTCTGTGTTGGAATGTTGACACCTGCAATACGCGCCACGCTCCGAACTCCTTCATGGTTACGGTACCGTCAAAACGACCAAATTTAGTAATGCTGCCGAGGCGGCCGGATTATATGAATTTCCACCGTAGGGTCAACAGCTTAGCCTGCCGAAATGATCACCCCGATCTGATTGGAAACTTCATCGATAGACTGCATGCCATCGACCTTCTTCAATATGCCCCGAGATTGGTAATATGGGAGAATAGGGGTGGTTTGTTCGTGATAGACATCAAGCCGGTGCCTGAGAGTCTCAGCATTGTCGTCATCGCGCCGCTCTGCTTCCGGCGTCTCAGCTACGCGGGTTTTGATTCGGTCGATCAGGACGGCGTCATTCACCGAGATCTCAATCACAAAATCTAGCGGAAGTCCCTTTTCTTTCAACATCTTATCTAGCGCTTCTGCCTGGGCGGTAGTACGTGGAAATCCGTCGAGGATAAAGCCATTAACACAATCAGGCTCGGCGATGCGCGCCGAGATGATCTCAACCATGATCTCATCCGGCATTAACTTTCCTGCCTCCATGACGTCCTTCGCCTGCTGGCCAAGCTGACTCCCGGACGCGACCGCAGCTCTCAACATATCACCCGTGGACAGCTGGACCATCCCATGATTATTAACCAGAACTTTAGCTTGCGTACCTTTTCCAGCCCCAGGCGGACCGAGAAGAATAATATGCATCGCCCCGTTACCCCACCAGCCGCTATCCGCGGCGTCCTTTGAGCTTGGCCTTGCGGATCAGCCCCTCGTACTGATGAGCTAGCAGATGACTCTGTATCTGCGCCACTGTATCCAGTGAGACTACGACGACAATCAGGAGACTGGTTCCGCCGAAAAAGAACGGTACCGAGAAACGCGAAATCAGAATCTCCGGCAAAAGTGCCACTAGGGTCAGATACCCCGCGCCCACTACGGTTAGCCGCGTCAAAACATAATCAAAGAACTCCGCCGTGTTCTTGCCCGGGCGGATACCCGGCACAAAACCGCCATTCTTCTTCAAATTGTCCGCAGTTTCCTCCGGATTGAATACAATTGCCGTGTAGAAAAATGCGAAAAATATGATTAGGACCGCGAACAGCAGAAAAAATAGCGGCTGCCCACGACCAAGCACCGCCGTGATCGTGTTTAGGATGCCGCCACCACCCGAGAAGCCAGCGATCGACACTGGAGTTAGAAGGATCGAGGTTGCGAAGATGATCGGAATAACACCCGACGTATTTAGTTTCAGCGGGATGTGCGAGGACTCGCCGCCAAACATTCGGTTGCCTACCTGTCGTTTGGGGTATTGAACGATAATACGACGTTGGGCCCGTTCGAAAAATACAATGAAGGTAATTACAGCGACAGCAAACACCAAGAAGCCGATGATAAATAACGCCGACAGTGCGCCCGTACGACCGAGCTCAAGCGTCGACGCCAACGCCGTGGGTAACGCCGCCACGATACCTGCGAAAATAATCAACGAAATGCCGTTACCAACACCGCGCGCCGTGATCTGTTCGCCCAGCCACATAAGAAACATTGTGCCGCCGACGATGGTAATAACGGTGCTGGTCCTGAAGAAGTATCCGGGATTCTCGACCGCAGCCCCCTGAGATGTAGACAGACTCTCGAGACCGACCGAAAGCCCATAGGCCTGAATAACCGCAAGGCCGACTGTCAGGTAACGAGTATACTGGTTGATCTTCTTACGGCCGGTCTCTCCTTCTTTCTTAAGCTGCTCAATGGTCGGCGAGATCGCAGTCATAAGCTGCATAATAATGGCGGCCGAAATGTATGGGATAACGTTCAATGCGAATATGCTCATTCGCGAGAGCGCACCACCGGCAAACGCATCAAACACGCCAAGAATGCCGTCGGACTGCTGGGTGAAGATGTCCCCAATTATCGTCGGATCAATGCCGGGGATCGGAATGAACGTTCCCAAACGATAGACAATCAACGCACCTAGGGTAAACCACAGGCGCTTCTTTAGCTCGGTCGCCTTGGCGAAGGCACCAAAGTTCAAATTGGCGGCGATTTGCTCGGCTGTACTCGCCATCTATCTTTCCGTTCGCAACATGACGTCACGATCCGTGTGGGTTGCCAGGTAGACTGGTCAACACACGGCCCGTTCACGATTCATCATCATCCGATTCCGCCTGCTCCGGCTCACCGGATTCGGCCGGCACCTTTCTGACCGCACGCGGCCTCTTTTCCTTCGGGCCGACCGACACCTTGATCGAGCCGCCCGCTTTTTCTACTGCGGCAACCGCCCCACGCGTGGCACTGGTTAGCTCGAGGTCTACCTTGGATGCCAATTCGCCAGAGCCCAGAAGGCGGATCCCATCAAGTTTCCGCCGAACGACCCCGGCCACGACGAGCAAGTCTTCGGTGACCATGATACCAGAATCAATCTTCTTAGCGTCAATCGCAGCCTGCAGACGACCCAAGGTGAGTTCCACTAAACGAGAACGATTGGGCTGCGTGAAGCCACGCTTCGGAAGGCGCCGGTAGAGCGGCATCTGACCTCCCTCGAAACCCTTTATCGCTACACCCGAACGGGACTTCTGCCCCTTCATGCCGCGGCCTGCGGTCTTGCCTAGTCCGGACCCCGGACCACGCCCGACGCGCTTTCGTGCGCGTCGCGCTCCCCGATTATCTGATAATTCATTAATATTCATGATAACTTTCCATCAACTGGCGTCTTCGACGTGAACGAGATGCTTGACCTTCTCGATCATCCCACGCACGGCCGGGGTATCTTCCAGTTCGCGCGTCCGGTGCCGCTTATTCAGGCCCAGGCCAATCAGTGTCTGCCGTTGGTCGCCTCGGCGTCCAATTGGACTACCGTGTTGCGTTACGCGAACGGTCTTATTTTCCTGAGCCATTTTAGGCCTCCGCCTCAGTCGTCTCGGCCTCGTTGCCACCACCAACCGAATCCTGAACGCCGCGTCGACCGATGATATCCGACACTTTCAGGCCACGGCGCGACGCAACTGCCCGTGGCGACATCATGTTCTCTAGCGCCTCGAACGCAGCTTTGATCATGTTGTGCGGGTTCGACGTACCAATAGACTTCGCCACGACATCCTGAACGCCAAGACATTCGAACACCGCGCGCAACGGGCCACCCGCGATTATACCCGTACCGGCCGGGGCCGCACGAAGTACGACACGTCCAGCGCCGAAATGACCATGCACATCATGGTGGAGCGTACGGCCTTCACGTAGCGGTACACGAACCATAGAACGCTTGGCTTGTTCAGTTGCTTTACGGATCGCCTCTGGAACCTCACGCGCCTTACCCGAACCATGGCCGACGCGGCCACGTTGATCACCGACCACGACAATCGCGGCAAAACCAAATCGGCGCCCGCCCTTCACGACCTTTGCGACACGGTTGATGCTAACTAGGCGTTCGACGAACTCATTGTCTTCACGCTCTTCGCGACGACCGCCTTCGCGGCGATTGCGTTGTGGTGCCTGTGCCATTTCTGACGACCCCTAGAAGTTCAAACCACCGCTACGTGCGGCTTCGGCCAAGGCTTTCACCCGGCCATGAAAGAGATAACTACCGCGATCGAACACAACGTCCGATACTCCGGCAGCGTTCGCGCGTTCTGCGATAAGCTTGCCAACCTCGGTCGCTCCATCGACATTCCAGCCCTTGCCCGACTTGAATCCTTTGTCTTTCGACGAGGCGGAGGCAAGCGTAGCGCCAGCAACGTCATCAATAACTTGCGCGTAGATATGCCGACCAGACCGGAAAACGCTGAGCCGCGGCCGACCGACTTTCGAGACACGGCGCAGCTTCGAGCGGACTCTAGTGCGCCGCCGAATTTCTAAATTGCGTAGGCTCGAGGTCATTTCTTCTTACCTTCCTTACGTATGATCTGCTCTCCCGCGTACTTGATACCCTTGCCCTTATATGGTTCCGGCTTGCGATAGCTCCGGATTTCTGCGGCAACTTGTCCAACCATCTGCTTGTCAGCGCCAGTGATCACAATCGTGGTCTGATCTTCACATTTGATCGTGACGCCCTCGGGGATCGGGAAATTTACGTCGTGGCTAAAACCCAGCTGCAGGTTAAGATTATCGCCCTGCACGGCGGCACGATAACCAACTCCCGTTATCTCCAGCGTTTTGGTGAAACCGTCCGTCACGCCGGTAACCATGTTGTTGACCAATGCGCGCGACGTACCCCATGCCATACGCGCCCGCTTACTGGTTGAGCGTGGTTTGACCGTGATCACGCCATCGCCCTCGGTTACCTCGACGTCAGGCGACAGTTCGACCGACAACTGCCCCAGCTTACCCTTGGCCGAAACCATCTGGCCGGTAATCTGAACGTCGGTGCCGTCAGGGACGGCGACCGGGCTGCTTCCAACTCGCGACATTCTCCATGTCTCCCTTTAAGCGTGACACGCCTAGAAGACGTGACAAAGCACCTCGCCGCCGACGTTCTCCGCGCGCGCGACGTTGTCTGACAATACACCCTTGGGCGTCGACAAAATGGCGATCCCCAAACCGCCATAAACCTGGCGCAAATCCCGAATCTTTGAATACACCCGGCGGCCCGGTCTGGACACGCGTTGAATCTCTCGAATAACTGGCGTGCCTTCCTGATACTTCAGTTCGATGGTGAGTTCCGAAATGCCCTGCCGCATTTCCGCTACACTGTAGCCGCGGATGAAGCCTTCATTCTGCAGAACATCGAGTACACGCTCCCGCATCTGCGAGGCCGGCGACGTTACGGAACCGAGGCCCGCACGCTGACCGTTACGAATTCGCGTGAGCATATCGCCCAGAGGATCAGACATCGACATATAATCTCTCCTCTACCAGCTCGACTTCACGAGACCGGGAATCCGGCCCGTGGAACCCAATTCACGCAGCGCGATACGCGACATACGAAACTTGCGGTAATATGCGCGCGGGCGCCCGGTTATTTCGCACCGGTTGCGGACACGAATTTTAGAAGAATTCCGGGGCAGCTTCGCGAGCTTCATCCGTGCAGTGAAGCGCTCTTCAGGCTGACGCGACGAATCACGCGCGATGGCCTTTAACTCTTCGCGCTTAGCGGCATACTGGTCAACCAGCTTGCGCCGCCGCTTGTTCTTCTCGATCGCACTCTTCTTAGCCATATCGTTGGTTCTCCTGACCGAGGTCTATTCGCGGAACGGCATTTCGAAGCCGCGCAGAAGTTCGCGCGCTTCGTCATCCGAGCCAGCCGTTGTGCAAATGATCACATCGAGACCGCGAATTTCATCGACCTCGTCATAATTGATTTCCGGGAACACAATCTGCTCGCGCAGCCCCATCGCATAGTTACCGCGTCCATCGAAACTCGTTGGCCTTAGGCCACGAAAGTCGCGAACGCGCGGCAAAGCAATCGTTACCAGACGGTCCAGAAACTCGAACATCCGGTCACGGCGCAGTGTCACCTTGCAACCAATTGCAACACCCTCGCGAAGCTTGAAGTTCGCAATGGATTGTTTGGCGGTGGTAATCTGCGCCCGCTGGCCGGTGATCAGACCCATCTCGGTAGTCGCAGATTCGATCTTCTTCGAGTCCTGAGTTGCTTCGCCAAGTCCCATGTTGAGAACAATCTTATCAAGCCGCGGAACCGCCAGATCGTTCGAATACCCGAACTGCTCCTTAAGCTTTGGCTTGACGATAGTCTCGTAATGCTCGGCCAATCGTGCAGTCATGTCACACCTATTGGTCAATGATCTCGCCGGACCGCTTCGCAAAGCGGACCTTGCGGCCATCATCGAGAGTCTTGTAGCCGACACGGGTCGGCTTACTTGTGTCCGGATCGATAAGAGCGACATTCGACACATGAATCATCGCCTCGAACTCATTAATCCCGCCTGGGGAGGTCTGGGTCGGGCGTTGGTGACGTTTCATCATGTTTACACCCTGCACCAAAACCCTGTTGTGTTCTCGGTCGACACGCAGTACCTCACCGGTTTTTCCCTTATCGCGGCCAGTGCGAACGACGACCTGGTCGCCGCGCTTAATCCGCATTTTGGTGCTCGCAGTTATCGTCATCACAGAACCTCCGGCGCCAGCGAAATAATTTTCATGTAACGTCGCGCCCGCAGCTCACGCGTAACCGGTCCAAAAATGCGGGTCCCGATTGGCTCACCCTGCGGGTTGATGAGCACCGCGGCATTGCTGT
>PBMH01000004.1 GCA_002722515.1 Alphaproteobacteria bacterium
TTATCTTGGATAGCCTTGTCAACTTCATTGGCAATTTGTTTTGGATCATTCACACCGCTAACGCTGATATGCGTCTCACCGAAAGTGATCGTTGGCATTCCTGTAGGAACAGCGGGAACGTCTTCGTTGATTCGCGAGGTCCGATCTTGAACTGCCTTTGTTGGGGTGTTGGTATTTCCCTTCATAAGGTCGTTGACGTATGCTGCTGGACTTCCCGGTAGGATGGCATCAATGCCTCCCATAACCAAAGAGCCTGCGCTGTTCAGGTTGTTAGAGACTGCTTGTCCAGCTATTTCTGCGGCACCTTTGAAGTCAGCTTCAGCCAACTTAGTGATCAGCTCGATCATGGTGCGGATGCGACCGATGATGTTGTTGATCAAGTCAAGGAAAGTACCGAATGCACTGCCACCTTCACCAGTGAAAGCAGAAACCAGTTTGGCAACCATTTCACCAACAGCGGAACCCAGTGCCATAACATCAGTAGCTAGCCCAACAACATTGGCTCCGAACTCTTCCAGCTTGCCACGATTTTCATCGGACAAGCTGTCCATGAACTTCCCAAACTGGCTCTCGCCACCTTTGAGATATGTCACGAAGTCTTCTAGTGCCAGGATACCAGCACTGATTGCCATGAAGATCCGACCGATTGGAGTAGCAGCTACAATAGCCGCGATACCCATGCCAGTAAGGTTCTTCTCAGCAATACCGAGAGCGTTGGACATTGACGGCAGGGCTTCACCCAAGTCACCGATCAAACGTACCAAGGCGTCAACAGGACGCATAAGGATTTCGAATGCACCACCAAGCGCTCTTGTTAGAGGCTCAGCTCTGGCCATTGCATCAGACATGTTCTCAAAGAAACCAGCAACACCCCTATCGAAACCACCTTCAGCGAATGCCTTTACAGACTCCGTGAATGCGTTGTTGAATCGAGATTGTTGTGCTGCTGTCGACTTCATGGCTTTTTCAAGAGCGCCACCTTGTTGGGCACGCTCAAGAAGGATACTAGAGAACTTCTCCAGAACGTCCTTGGCCATTACATCGCCGTTTTCCATAGCTTTGAACAACTTCTGAGCAGCACCGTCTCCAGTGAACCCAGCAGCTTCAGCCATTGCAGAGATTACGCCGGGAGCACGTTCAGCCAACTGGCCTTTAAGTTCTTCCGACATGATCTGGCCTTTGTTCATCATCTGCTCGACGGCACGCATGGTGCCCTTCATAGCTTCAGAGTCAAGACCCATTGTACGGCCATAGGCCGAAATACCAGTGAAGATGTTTTGTACTTCTTCAACTTCGAAACCAGACGTGCTACCAGATGCAAGCATCTTGGTGTAAGCAGGTTGTGTCTGACGAATATCGAGACCCAGGTTGTCGGCTAGTCTGCGGAACCATTGTTGCTGTTCTTTACCAGCACCAATAGCATCGCCCTCAGGCCCAACCACACCTCCCATTACAGCTCGCATTGCCAGCTCTTGGGCTTGGATCTCTTGGTTGATGCGGTTCAACTGAATTGCAGCGAAGCCAGCACCTAGTCCAGGGATGAACCCTCTACCCATGCCAGCAACGGCCCCAGCAGCTCCACCAGCAGCGTAATGATCACGTGGTCTACCTACCCCACGTCCTCGCTCTGATCCACCGCCTGAGCCGCCTACAGAGCCTCTGAGGTCGATACGAATCTTAGCTTCACGTTCGATCTGCTTGAGTACCGATTGGATCTCGGCACGGAGAGCTGGTCTGTCAACTTTCAGCTTGATCGTTGGAGTCTCCAGGCGGATAGTCCCGATCTTGCTTGTCACATATTGCAGTGACTGTTTTACGTTACGAAGGAACTTCTGACGTGAGATATCCGCTTCAAGGTTTAGTCGAAACTTCTGCTCAGTCTTACGCTTCCAATCACGGAGCGACTTCTCTGCTGCACGTAGTTTGACGTCAACAGGAAGGTCAATGGTTGTGGCTTCAAGGAAGCTGCGAATCAAAGCTTTCTGAGACTTCAGTGCTGAGATAGGAAGCTTAATGTCTTTGATCGTGATCTTTGTACCGCTCAGGATACGTCCAATCTTTTGCTCAGTGAGAGCCAGGGCAGTCTTGTCAGCATCAATGTTGCTCAGACGTACCTTGGTTCTCTCTGCGATCTTCAACTTTTGAGCGAAGCCACGCATATCGATGCCAAGCTTCATAGACACACGCTTGTTAGCGAGGCCTACAACTTGTTGCATCTTCTGGTTGACTGCGTCAAGCCGCTTCTCGAAAGCCATGAGCGGGCGGTTATCGGCTTGGAATACCAGCTTGCCGATTAATTTAGCAATTACTTTTTCGTCGGCCATTACTACCTCTACTCTTTAGCGGCTTCCTGTTTAGCTTGAATCGCTGCTATCTCCTTCAACTCTCGATCAGCTTCTATAACTTCCAGAAACTCATGCAGGTCTTCGGTGTTGTACACTGTCTGCAAATCAGCCAGGGTCGCCAGCTTCAACTCATTAGTGAGGACGGTGAAAATATCGAAGTCCATCGACAGGGTGTCTTGAAGTCTGGTGATGCGAGGGTTGATTGCAGTCGGCTCAGAACCAAGTTCTCTTACTGGTCGTCTGAACCGAACAGAGTAAAAACCGATCCAAAGTTGAACTCCACGACCTCCTGCACCAGAAGGAACAGCTTGTCGTATTCACCAGCAAACTCGGAATCGTAGTTGATTGCCATGTTGCCTTTGCTTGCAGTTGACACGAGGCCTTTCAGAAGCTCTTCTACGTCCACTGCGTCGATGTTATCGAACAGGGCTTCAATAGCTGCTGGGATACCGCCTTTCTGCATTGAAGCGAAGGCAGGACCAACGAGCTTGACGATCATCTTCAGAGCTTTCACACCTTTGGTTGCAGGCATGTGGGTAAGCATGTATTCTGTGCCATTAACGGTCACGGTCTTTTGTTGGATCATGGTTGTCTCCTTTAGAAGATACTTGAGATACCACTGCGAATATCATCCAGCACTCCGTCAACTCTCATGCCAAGGGCATCAAGTAGGTTGTCAGCGGAGTCTTTTGATCCAGCGATGACACCACCAATAACGTCCTGAAGGTTAAAAACCCAGCGACGAGTATTGAAGTCCATGCCATAGACCAGCTCAGGATATTCAGCGAGGTATGCGGATGCGGTTTGAACCATCGTCTGACCGGCGTGGTCAACTACCGCCAGATTCAATCGACCACCGTAGGTATTGAGGTCTTGCCTCAGGATATCGAACAGGAGTTCGTTGGTAGGAGAGGTCTGGAGCATGTCGATGGTGATTACAGCACTGCGGTCTTTGCTTCCAGTGCGTGTATTGACGCCACGGATACCGCGACGTTGGGTGAAGGGTGAAGCATTCCACTTGACAGAAATGCTAGTCAGGCCCACAAGTGTGTAGCCTGAGATAATAAGCTTAACATCAGATGGGGAATATGTCAAGACTGAAGTTGTCATATTTTATCTCCCGAAGATGCCGAAGTCAGTAAGCACTGGTAAGAAGCTTGTCGCAGCCAAGAGTGTTGACTCGATTGCAGCAACGTCTCCGTTACCACCAATCAGCAGACCAGCCTGGGTACAAGCGAATGTCCAAGTACGTGTTTCCATTCCATTCGAGAATACGACCTCAGGAATATCTTCGATCCAGGCTGTACCAGCGAAGAAAGAAGTCTGGCCTCTCATGTCACGAATAAGGAGCGGGTATTTACCGGCTTTGGTAGCAATATCCACGTTATGGATAGCGCTGAGAATGTTGTTGGTTTCACTGCTTTGTGCGAGGGTGAGGTCTACCTTGTAGCCTTCGTCTTTATTGAACAGTCGTTCGACGCTACCATCCATTGCACGTCTCATTCCGAACGGAGCTGATTCCCTGTAAATGCGTACAAAAGTTCCATCTGCATATCCCTGTACAGTATGGAGGCCAGCGATTGACACAAGAATATCTTGTGGCGAATAAGTCTTTAGAGCCATAATGCCTCCACAGAAAAAAGGGAGCCGAAGCTCCCTATTGAATTACAGCCAGCGGTCTTCGATGTTTACACCGAGTTGTTCAAGAGCAGCGGCATCTTCAGGCGATAGACGTGAGTTACCACCGATGATTTCGCTCATCTTAGGAGCATGGATAACCCAGTCCCGAGTGTTGAGGCTGTTGCTGAAAGCACCGCCAGGAACATCACCAACATACGCCTCGTCAGAGAAGTAGTTAGAACGTCCGCTTGCGTCTTTCACTGTGATTGTGAAAATACCACCATCAAGGAACAGGCCGTGCAGGATGTCGTTAGACGCCGAGCTTTGCTGTAGGTTGATAGTGATTGTGCCAGAACTGTTTGAGTTCTTGACACGAGTGTTACTGTCATCTGCACCAGTGTATAGGGTGTAGGCTTCAACGTTACGATCTACCGATACGATGCCGTCTTCACTGTAACCACCAAGGATGTGCGATAGACCAGTAGTGTCTTGCGTAATAACAACAGTTACCTGTTGCGGAGCATACGTTGACAGTCTTGTAGTCGCCATGAGTCTTTATTCCTCTTAAAGCAAGGGGCCGAAGCCCCTCATAATGGTTTAGATAACCACACGTCCGCGAATCTTGACGAAGTGGATAGCGCCAGCAAGACGGGCTTCGAAGCTGATTCCTTCGAAGATACGTTGAGCGCGTAGGTTAGGAGCAATCGAAAGAACGTCAGGGACGGTAACGATTGGGGCAGGAGTTTCTGCCAGACCACCAACACGAATACCTTCACGCAGCTGGGCACGAACTTCTGTTTCCAGAATTGTTCCACCACCATTGGTGTAGGAGATTTTCTTGCTGTTAGCCAGACGGAACCAGATACGCTCACGCATACGGGCTTCCAGCCAGTCAACGAATACCATCACGTCGATCCACTCGCCACCGAACATTTTCCCACCAACAGTTACCCGTAGGCCACCGATAGTCTCGAATGTGGTTGCGTTCTTGGCACGAACGTTCTGAGAAGCGCTGTCAGAAAGCTTAGTAACTTGTGTACCAGCCAGGGTCTTGTAGGCCCAAGTAGTGCTGCCCGGTTGTTCCTGTAGCTGGTAGCCGATAAGGGCACACTCAGGGAACTCAGTGTCAGCAGTTGGCGAGTAGATACCGAAAGTACGTTGGTAACCCAGCGAGCCAAGTAGGCTGAATAGGTCACTGTCATCGCCTTCAGCGATATCGGTAGCAGCAGAGCTTACACCGTAGATCTTACGCTTGGCTTCGATAGCACCTGCGAGATCCAGTACAGCGTCTCTCTGGTGTGTTTCGGTAGTCAGGGCATACCAACGGTCGTTGTAAGACTGAACGGCTTCCAGAGTGGTCAGCCAGCTCTCGATAGCAGGGGATTCAAGAACACCCATGTCTTCGTTTACAGAGAGGGACCAGTCAACGTTCGACTCGATGCGGATAGAACCGTCAAGTTGGTCTTGCAGGGTAACACCAGTCACCGGAGTGATGTTGTACGAAGCAACCAGACCAGAGGCGATTTCAGCAGCTGTAGCACTTTCGTCTGAGGTGTAAGAGAACTCTACGTCACTAACGTTCATCGAATACTGAGCGTTGTTACGCACGATATCGATAACAACAGTAGCAGCAGGGATCTGACGACGCCCAATTACGACAGTGTTTGGACGAAGAGTTTGACCAAAGAATTTGGTAGCTGCGGTGTAAACCACAGACTCTTCATCGAAGTCTTCAGCAACTGCTTCAAGGTTTGCGTACTCACGAGCACGTTCTTTGAAGTTAGTGAAGGAAGCGATAAACAGCGGCACATTGAAGTTTGTCTGTGCGACGGCAGCTGTTTCTCGGGTGATGTTGATTTCAATGATGTCGGTAATCCGAGCCATCTGTTTATCTCCTAGAAATGTTTATGGTTACAGGATCAGAAACGTTCTGCGACCCTGAACCAGAGTCGTCGAAGTTTTCAATAAGAGTGACTGCTTCGATCCATTGTTGCTCTTCGATGATCTGGATGCAGTATCCAAACACAACGTCCAGCTGGTAATACATGTACATATCTGTGTCACGTGGTAGACGAACTCTCTCGACCCCACTAACACTGTACAGCGACAGGTTGTTCGCTCTTTGCAGCTCTAGCCCTCTTTGAGTTCTAAGGCTGGCTTCCATAGCATGAACCATTTCAGCAAGCGAAGTATTGTTCTCATACTTCCCAACAAACTCGAACCTGACTTTCGCCTTGTAGTCCTGGGTTGTTGTGGTAGTACCTTCTCCGGTGTCAGTATCGACAGTTACCTTTCCAGAGTTCTGGCCAGCGCCTACAGAGTCCAATCTCTTCACGTCAATGAGTAGATAAGGAGTCTTTGGCTCAGGACCATTTTGAAAGGAGAAGATCGTTCTCCAGTCTGGAAACTGTTTCGACACAAGATCGAACAGACTGTCTTCAAGGTCTTTGTACACGTCTAGGATCATGTTAGCTCCACCCTCGCACAGATTGCTTTGAAGTGGTTGAGTGTGCCCATGTCATAGTCGACAACCTTCATCACTTCATATAGCTCGCCTTTCCACTCAAACTGATCAGCTGCATAACCTTCATCGCCTTCTTTGCGTTGGCGTAGTGGTTCACTGCTATAGACTTTGAGGGTGGCTCTTGAGCGATCTGCTTCAGGAAGAACGAAAGTGTCTGTGGAACGAAGGATGGGTTGAACGTTTGCTCTTAGTAGCACCTTGCGTGAACTACCTTCAACAACACGACCGCCCTCATACCGTTCTGCTTCTTTTCTAATCACAGTGAGCATTGTACTGCCCACCAGAAGTAGCGGAGGATTCAGCATTATCTTTTCTCCACTTTGAATTTAACGGATGCTTTCATCTTGCCAGTGTGAACAAGTGGGTCGTTGAAACCTTTGATATCAGCCCATCGTTTGCTGTTTGGTGGAGAAGACCAATCTTCAATGGTCACTCTAATCACGTCAACAACTCGATCACCGAGGTCATTTATAAGACGCTGTGTTAAGCGTCCCTGGCCGAGCAGATCAACAAACACTTTAGTCATGCCAGAGGCAAAATCTTGTAGTTCNNTGNNNGAGCAGATCANCAAACACTTTAGTCATGCCAGAGGCAAAATCTTGTAGTTCATTGAAAGAGGACTCCATGAATGGGCGAGAAGGGATTTCCCTGCCAGCACCACGTTCCTGAATCCATGCGACTTCTGCAACTTGCAGGTTGTCGTTCTCGGGACCATACTTGTCTTCTTCGAAGAATCCAGCCTCTACTGTGATGCCATCAAACAAGGCAACACGTTTTGAAAGGGCTTGCAACGAACGTTTGTCATATTGTCTTGAGCTTGCCACGTTCTACTCCTTAGAACAGCGTGCGTGGAAAGTCGTAGGTTGGATTGCACTGATCGTAGAGTTTACGGTTCTCAGTGAACCCGATGAAGATTTCCCGTACAGCGTTGTCTTGATTCAGGTCGTTTGCGTACATGTCCGTCTTCGAGATACCGCCTGCGTATGGAACAGCAACAGAGATTGCAATATCAGGGTTAACCAGCACCAGCTTGAGAGCGTTCATGTAGTTCTTGAACCACTCGCTGCCGTATACTTCGATGTCACCTGTGCGCTCCCTGGAGTATCTGCTCACTTTGAACAGGATGGCTCTAGCAGCGTCCATTGCAGCACGTCTCTCACTGCCCTCGTATTTCGTTAAGAAATACTCATAGTCAGCATCTTTGAGGATTTCCATGTCGTCCCATATATCGCCAACAGCGAGTCTTACTCGGTCGACCATATTTGTTGCTGGGCTATTTTGATATGGCATTGTGTACCCTCCAGATACAAAAAGAGGGAGCCTCGGAAAGGCCCCCTCTCAATGAGCCAACTACCCGATCATTACATGTTTGCGTAAACGATCAGTTGAGGACGACGAATGACGTTCAAGAAGTTGGTTTCAGTTTCGATGGTGATTTTCTCACCCTTCGGATCTGCGTACTCGAAAGCGTAAGCTTCCTGGCCAACAGTACCAACAAGGTCGAACTTATCGGCTGGGCCGAAGTAAGTCATGAACTCGTCGTTAGTGCTGCGTGGAAGGAATACAGCTTTACCAGCTGGGATGTAGCGAGTTACTGGCTCACCGATCTTACCAGCGAATCCGCCACGGTACTCGATGAACAGAACACCACCGAAGTAGAATTCACGGTAACGAGCATCCAGGCCTTGAGCGGTCAGACGATCACGCAGTACCTGAGCACCTTGAGAGGCGTAGTACTTGAAGTTCTCTTTCATGCTTGCGTGGCCGATAAGGGCAGCGAAGAACTCAGGAGAGCAAAGAGCGTAGATGTCGCCAGCAGCGCTTCCTTGGAAAGCGTTGTCTTGGATGTGAGCAATTACTTCTTCGATCTTAGGGATCAGGTCAGTAGTTGCTTGGTCAAGATCGAACTCGACAGTCTTACGGGTAACACCGAACTCACCGAACCAGTCGTAAGCTACAGTTCCGTTAGGAGCGTAGGCTGTACCAGTCATGAGGGTGTGCATACGAGCGCCTTCCAGAGTCGCTGCGTGCGAGGCACGGATACGCTCTAGCTTACGAGCACGTACTTGGTCCAGACGCTCAGGGGCGTCGCTACCGTAGGCACGCTTACCGATGATATCACGTGGAGTGATGTAGTCATCAGCTGGGAAGTGAGGCACTGCGAAGCTGTGCATGGTGCGACCATCGTCGCTGTTCAGCATAGCACGTTGTCCGCGAGTACGGTCTTCCAGCAAGCCATAAGACTTACGCAGAACTTCCAGGGTCACGGTTTCAGTGGTGATACCTTCAGTTGAGAAGATACCTAGTTGTTGGGTCAGACCCCAAACGTTGGGAACCAGAAGAAGGTTCTCTGTCAGGTCCGAGAATTCGAAACCATTGACATAACTGCGAATAACAGCCATTTAAATACTCCTTAGAATTGCTTGTCAGCGTGGATATCTTTTGCAGCAAGAACGCCGTACACGGTTTCACGTGCAGCATCAGTCATATCAGCAGCAAAGACGAGAGATTCACGACCAACTTTGGCTGGTCCGCGAGCCAGAACCAGTACCTGAGTGAACTGGTCACTAGAGGCTTTGGTCAGGTCATCCATCAGGATGAAGGTTGCGTCGGCTGCGTTAGCAAGTCCGACTAGAGCACCAGTGCTGTCAAGAACAGAGCCAGTCACAGTAGCGGTAGGCGCAACGTCTGCACGAGGCAGGACTTCGCGGCATACACCACTCGATGGTTCGTATTCGTGCTTCAGCCATGAGCTAAGGCGCTGTGTATCAGTAGCGATAAGAGGCATAGTTATCTCCGATTACTTTTGGTATTTGGCTTTCAGGATTGCAGCAACTGCGTCCTGTTCTTGTGGATCAGGTTCGCCACTACCGGCTACGCCTGTTTCTTTAAACAACTCTGATTCATCAACAACAGCAGCGGAAGCGGCCATTTTCTTGACTACAGCGTCAAAAGCTTCTTGAGGCAGGGCTTCAAGTGCTTTGTACAGTTCTTCAACTTCATCTTCAGCTACCTTGGCATCAACAAGAGCTTGCTTACGAGCTTTGGCAACAGCCTCTACTTGTGCAGCTTTGAAGGTTTCAACTTCGGTTTGAAGAGCTTTGATGACATCTTCTTGCTCAGTGATTTGAGCCTTCAGAACGTCTTCTGCATCTTTAACGGCTTTTTCAAGCAGCTCAACGTGCAGCGCTTTTTCGATAGTATCCATAGTGTCCTCTTGAGGATGTGAGGGGATTTTCAGGTCGCCCTCTGGCATAGCCGAGGACATTGCTTTCTCAAGAACTTCCTGCGTTTGCAGTAGTTCAAGAGTTTCTTCTGGAGAGAGTTGTGCTACAGCTGCTTGCACATCGATAGCTTTGTAAACACTCTTCAGGATTCGGATGCCAGCTACTTTCTCGTTGATGTAGTCAGTGAACTCTTGAGGTTCGTTACTGATATCACCTTCGAAACCAAGTGCTCTGGCTAGGACTTCAGCATCTTCCCAGTACATGTTGAAGAACATGCGTAGGAACTCTTGGAATGACATGCTGACTTGAACTTGTGTAGCCTTCTCGATAATGTCGTCAGAGACGTCATCCAAGGCTTTGTACACGAGAGTGGTTACGCCATTAGCTGGGCCACCCTGGTGCTTGCCTACGAGCGCTACGTGAGCACCTGAGTGCTCAAACTTAATGTCGGTGAGACGACGAATAGCATCAGTCATCTGTTAGGCTCTCCACCATTGCTTTAGCGCCAATAGAGACGCCGTTGATATCTCCTGTCTTCACACCTTTCCAGAGCTTTTCGCCTGTGTCAGTAGTGGGGAAATACCACCATTGAAGCCAAGTGCCTTTGGTAATTACACGGCCAGTGTCGAGAGTGAAGTCTGAAGGAGCGATGAACGATTGGATAATCTTGGCTTCTTCAGTTTCGATCTTGTGGAAGATGTTTGCCTTGTTGCAGTACATGTTGAAGTTGTTGCAGGCTTTCTCTACTTCAGAAGCAGAGTATGTATCACCGTGCAAGTCAACTACATCAGGCTCCAGCACAACAAAGAGAGCCATACGCTCTTCTTCATCAAGAGCTTTGGTCACTTCGACTTCCGGCTCTTTATCAGCTTGGCTTCCACCAAAATGCTTCTCGATCATGGCAGCTAGTTCATCTACGAATTTCATTAGCTGTTCCCCTTGTTGCTAACTGACTTGTCTCCGCCGCCTGGATTCTTAGCTGTGCCTTCTCCAGCAGTCTTCATTCCTTCTCCAGCTTTAGAACCAGTGTTTGGAATTGCTTCTTTGTCGATAGGCTCGTTAGCATCCTTCTCGTCAACTCCAAGAGCTTTACGCACTCGGTTAGCGATAGGACGGTCAAACTCAACACCACCAACAGAGAAGATACGCTGTACAGCAGAAGAGAACTCGTCAAGGTCAATACGATCTAGCTCACCGTACTTCAGCTTAGGAAGTGGTTCCCCAGGCTGTGCACCGTTAAGCAGGAAGAGTTGCTTGACTAGGTCGTTGTTCAGCACGTCCTGAATCTCTTTCAGACGAGACTCAATAGCGAGAGACATAATGTTTGTCTTTGCACCAGCAAGGCTGTATGATCCAACTTGGTCCTGACCCATCTTCAACATATCTGCGAAGAGCGTCATAAGGATCTTGTTGTCCCAACGGCGAATGATGGCGTCCGTGTCATACATCTTGCTGCCTTGTGTAGAGGTCAGCTCAAACTTGAACAGTGGTTGACGTGATTCTGGATCGAATGCCTGAGGCAGGATCATACCGCTCTGTTCGTTGTTCTGGATGTTACGGATAATGCGCTTGTAGTATTCGTAGATCGCTTTCTCAGACTCGCTTGCGTCTTCAGACATATAACGAGGTGGGATGTACAGGGTAGGCATACCGTTCATATCACGAGTGACACCGATAGCTTCCTGTTCTTCGATCAGGGTACGATACTTCCATGCAAAGTAGCAGTTGCGGAGTGGAGAGTTGCCTTCAGGGTTATCTCTTTTAGGGTCGACACGGAATAGAAGAAACTTCTTGCGAGGGATCTCAATGTCAGTGCTGCCCAGTGCACCGCTTAGGTTGAGGTAGCGAGTGCCGTTCTCAACGATTGTTAGGTCTTGCTTGACACCTACAAGGTCACGCCCATCAGCTGAGTACAACCACTCTTTGACAGTGTCTTGGGAACGGATTGGAAGCTTTCTGAAACCAATCTTTCCGTCATTGTATTTTGAGCCAGTGGAGTACAGTCGACGGCGATAAACTTTCTCGTGGATGGAGAAGCCGTATGTAAACTCCGAAGTGACTTCTTTGATGAACTCACGCCATGTGTGTTCCATGTCATCAATTGCTTCTTGCAGGAACTTCACTTTAGCCTGCATAGCTGCATCTGGATTGGAACCACCGTCAATCTCCCAATCAACTTGGCTAACCATCATTTCAAACAATGAGAGAGCTGAGCTAACTGTTGCATCCTGAGCCATCAGACGGAATGTCTTGCAGGCTTCAGGGAAGCGGAGTTCTTTGCGTGATTCTTCGTAGATGCGGCCCTGGTATTGTCTAAGGCCTAGTGTACCAATCTCACCAAGTCTCATACGAGGGATAGGAGCAGCTTCGGCTTTTTCAATAGGGACTTGATCGCTCAAAGTAGTCCTCCTTATCTATAAATGGCGAATTGGTTTTGCTGTCGCATATCTGGAGGCAGGAAGTCGGGAATGTGGATGTTCTGTGCTAGATGCGTGAATGCATCCGCCGTGGCGTCCACTTGGTCATCCTTAACGTTTCTGCTACCATCGAAGCGTTCCAGCTCGTTGTAGTAAAGCTCGTTCCATTCGCCACGAACCACTCTGATACCACCAGCCTCTGCCAGGGCAGCGAATGGGGCGAAGCGGGTGACCTTGGATTTGTTTGTTGTCTTCATCCGTGCTGTGAAGCCGTGTTCGGCTAGCTCTCTGATCAACTGTGCGGCATAAGCCTTACCAGCGGCACCAGGGTCACAAGGAATGAGGATCATTGTTTCATCGCCGTCTCTACGTGCTGTAGAGAGGATCATATCGAATACACCACCATGACGCTGACGGTCACGTACAACATCCTCAACGTAGTACAGGGAGTTTTTGTCTTTCGACATTTTGACTCCAACTGTCCAGTCGGGGTTGGGGTTGGTATCCGAGGGAAGGGTTCCGCTGATATCCCATGCTCTAACGCTCTGTATGGTCTTCAGAGGGACGAGAGGAACTTCCTCTACCCACTCACGCTTGAAGTAGCCCGAAGACTCTTCACGAGCAAACCAAGAGCCATGTAGAAGGCGATCCCTTTCCACACGACCAAGGCCTTCAAGCCAAGAGACGTATTCAGGGTTGTTCTTCATCAGGATTGGGTTGTCGTAGACGTTGGCTGAGATAAACCGGAACGACAGGGGATTGAACTTTTGGCCGTACTTCTCACGTAGTGCTTCGACAGACTCTCCGAAGATCATCTTGCCATCTACGGCGATGAAGTAGCGTTTAACGCCAGAGCGCTCAGGAATTGGGATACCTGTTTCAGGATCAAGATACCACTCGATCCATTCGCGTAGGAAACTGTTGTAGTCAGGGTTGCACGTGATCTTCATGTGCGGCATGACTTCAGGACACTTCGGGTTACGCATACGAGACATGAGGTACACGACCATCGCTTCTTCGTACTGCTGTCCTTCGTCCACTAGGAACTCATTTACTTCAGCACCCTGGAAGTTGTCCTTTGCAGACAAAGTCTCGAAGTGGCGAAGATAGATGCGAGCACCAGAGGTGAACTGGAAGTAACCGTCTTTGTCTTTCCACCTTACTTTAGGGTCAATCTTCTGGTACAAGTCCATCGCGTTATCGAGGATACCACCAGAGCCTTTCAGCTGGGGCGTTGTACGGCGAGTGATTAGACCACGGAATTTCGGGAGGTGAACATACTTGAGAAAGTCCATTACGCCGAGGTATGATTTACCTGCACCGGCTGCTCCACCAAACACTGTAACGTGGGCATCGCTTGTAACGAACTCGTATTGCTTGTCAGATTTAGGACCCAATACCATAGGGTCCAAGTCATATTGGCTCTCGGACATACATGTTCCTTGGAAGTGAACGTCCTTAGGGAGAGTTAATAGTTAAGGACTTCTTGGAGGGTAACCACAGTCTTCTGTGATAGAAGCCGGTAGTAGATGGGAAGGAGAAGGCCGTCAGCCTTGACAAACTTCTTGTCGTCAAGGTTCTGAGGTTGGGATGTTCTCTGCACCACAGCTGTGATATCGTCTGTGGACTTGCTTACGACGAAATAGTGATGCATGATACTTCCTATCGTGTTTGGCGGAAAGCAGAGGAGTCGAACCCCACCCCGTTAGAGGACCTAGTTTTCAAGACTAGTCGCAGGCCAACCCCGCTGCATTACTTTCCATATTTGGTCTCGGTGGTAGGATTCGAACCTACAGCCTTCAGCTTCCAAAGCCGACCGTCTACCTGATTGACAATACACCAAGATGTTTGGCTCCAGAGGCTGGAATCGAACCAACGACCAAGCGGGTAACAACCGCACGCTCTACCAACTGAGCTACTCTGGAATTGAAAGTAGGAAGTCAAAGAATCTGTCTTTAACTACCTTCGGAACCCATTCGCCAGTTTCAACACTGACGGAGAACTCCGCAAGAAGAGCACGTTCGGTGGCTTTCCTGTTGAGGACCAGCTCGTAATGCTCTACTTTAAATGCCCTGTGTGGATCGTATGTTTGAAAACTGGAAAGTCGTTTTGTTAAGTCAACAGTCATTCCAATCTTCAAGTGATCTTTAAAGGATGGATTAGATACGACATATACTAGCCCAGCTTTAACATCATGAACACCCGCTCCTAGATAGAGATTGTGTTTGATCAATGTACGTCCTGCAAGCTTCCTAGCAAACCTATAATTCGTGGAATCAAGTTTACCGTTAGCTACTGAGAATAAATCTCCGTATGTTAGGATGTATGCTTTAAGCTGTGCTTCCGAGATATCATAAGGACTGCCCGAAATGATTCCCTGTGTATGCAGGGCATCCAGTACAATCAACTCACGGTTCGAAAACTCTTCCAGCATACGCCCTCCTTGAAATCGTCGCCCGTGTATTAACGTGGTACGGGACCTAGCGACCACTTCTCATTCCTTGCCATGCCAAGTATATGAGCAACCCACTGCGTTGTACACTTCCAATCACTGTATAGTGCGAACCCAAGCTGGAAGCCCCTGTGGGAATCAAACCCACATGTCACCGCTTTGCAGGCGGGAACCTTTAATCATTCGGTCAAAGGGCCATATATGGTAGCAACAAGTGGAATCGAACCACTAAGCATCGCCTTATGAGGGCGGTGACATCACCAGACAGTCTTAGCCTTGTTGCTATGTACGTTAACTCTCACCAAAGCCTACGTTCGTGCTGACTTCCCGGTGACAGGGTGTTTAGAGGTACGCCCCTTGTTAGGGTGACGCCGCACTTCAGTACCTTTGGTACGTTCCAGTGGAGCATGTTCCTTTGAAGCGTCGTATGGTTTAGCAGCCATCTNTGTTTCCTCCTTTGTGTTTGAATCTGGTGGACCGTCAGGGAGTCAAACCCTGGCTTCCTGCGTGCAAGGCAGGCGAACTATCGTAATTCTTACGGCCCAAATATACAGGCTGACACTCGTATGGAGCCTAACCCATACTCACTAGGTCGCTAACGATTCTAGCAAGTGCCTTTTGTTTGGTAGTCACGGTAGGGATCGAACCTACGACATCTCGATTATCGGTCGAGTGCTCTACCTACTGAGCTACATGACTATGAATTGGTGCACCCTCTTGGTATCGAGCCAAGTCCTCTGGTCTTTCAGGCCAGTGCTTCTACCTAGTTAGCTTAGGATGCAGTATTGCCAAGCGAAGGAATCGAACCTTCAATGCCACCTCGTCGATGGTCGTGATACCATTTCACTAGCCAGGCAATCTTGGTGCTCCGTGAAAGAATCGAACTTCCGTAACCCACTTGTAAGGAGGGCGTTCTCCCATTGAACTAACAGAGCATCTAATTGGTGCGGGTGAAGGGAATCGAACCCTTATCTCCTGGGTGGAAGCCAGGGGCAAAGCCACTCTACTACACACGCATAATTGGTCACCTAGCGGAGAATCGAACTCCGATTACTGGAGTGAAAGTCCAGCTTATTAACCGTTATAAGACTAGGTGATTCGTTTACAACGAAATCTCGAATGACTTATTTATTTTACGTGGCGATCATTCATCGACCACATCATTCTGGTAGGACGCATGGGAATCGAACCCACTTGATACAGGTTAAAAGCCTGTTGCCTAGCGCCGGTCGGCCAACGTCCTATGTTTGCTTTGATGTGTAGGTTGNCCNAGCNCNNACTTCTCNACCGACTCCGCAGTGGTATCCTATGGCCTCATAGAAGAACATCAAATTTGGTGCCCCAATACAGAATCGAACTGCACTCCGCTGCNTACAAAACAGCTGCATCTCCACAATGCTTNAAGGGCATAAATTGGTTGGAGNCAGAGATTCGAACTCTCCTTCCGGGGTCACAACCCAGCGTGCTATCCGCTAACACTAAACTCCACACAAATTGGCGACCATAAAGGGATTCGAACCCTCAACGAACTGATAGACAGTCAGTCTTCCCTCCCAGGGGAACCTACGGCCATAAAATTGGTAGACCACGTAGGAGTCGAACCTACATCACGTTGATTCGTATTCAACGGCTCTTTCCAGTTAAGCTAGTGATCTATGTGTAACCATCTTACATGAAACTTTCTATTTGTCAAGCTTTATTTACTTGGTGCTGATACTAGGATTCGAACCTAGTCTTTAGGGCTTAGAAGACCCTTGTGCTATCCGTTACACTATACCAGCAAATGTGGCAGAGGATGTAGGGATCGAACCTACTCAATAAACGGGTCAAAGCCGCTTGCGTTCCCACTTCGCCAATCCTCAACAGCAACTTGGCGGGCCACCAAGGTTACGATCCCTGCCGTAGCGGATTTGGAATCCGCTCCGCACGCCAGTGCTATGACCCTGAATAAGCACTGGGTTCTTTTATATACCGCAGCCCAGCCTGCGGGGTCCAAGGTAGCGATGCTTGGATGGTTGCCTTTCGGCCAACATGGCAGCGGATGTGCGATTCGAACGCACGGGGCTTTTACACCCGGCACTTTAGCAAAGTGCTAGTTTAAGCCTCTCACTCAATCCGCTATATTGGTCCCGCCGAGTCGGAATCGAACCACGCAGCCTAAGGCAAGGCGTTTACAGCGCCCCGAGACATCCCAGTGCCTCTGATTCGTCGGGATTAAACTTTGTACTCGGAGTATTTATCTCCGAGATTCATCATTGGTCGGTAAGGAGAGACTCGAACTCTCACACCTTTCGGCGTCACGTTCTAAGCGTGATGTGTCTGCCATTCCACCACTCACCGATTGTTACCTAACAAAGTGTTACTTTGTAACTAAAACGTTATCTCTGTAAATACTATACATGAAATTTCCAATTTGTCAACAGGTATTTCACATATTTTTTCAAATTCTTGGCCACTTGTTTAATCTCCGGTGACCACGGAGCGAAAGATACTGCACATCCTTGTGCATGTCAACAGGTATTTTACGGTCCATATCCTGTAGTTGTCTTGCGACCAACACGGTCACGTAGAGGGATCGCTGTCTGATGGAGTGTACCATCAGCTTTGTTGATACCCAATACGTCCGAATCGCTCATGCCGCCACCAGCTCTCCACTGAGTATACGGTACTCGGTTGGCGATCAGGTAGTCCTGAAGCTGTCTGTGGTACTCAATCTGGTTGACCGCTGAGTCAGGGCCACCGAATTCACCGAGGTATCCACGAACACCCTTAGCCTTACACCACTCGACAAATGGCTTCACACCGTTCAGGCTGTTTGCCACGTTGATTGTCTCATAGCGGTTGGCCCACTTACCACCCCCACCGTTGTTGTTGTCGTTATACTGGTGAGCTTCGAAGAGCAGCTTATCAGCTGAGTCTTTCAGCAAGTGCAGGTTCTTCGATCCATTGACTGGCCAGTTTTTGGCGCTTGCCCATTCCACACCGCAAATAGTGATGTAGTTTTTGGTATCAACAGAACGAATCGCGTTGATGATTTTCTGAGCCATTGTGTTCACCCAGTTAGCTTGAACGTCGAAGAACGACGAGTCAGATTGTGGGCAAGGCTCGTTCATGCTTCCGTAAGCAAGAAGCCCTGGAAGATCTTTGATGCGAGTTGCAATCTTCTTCCACATGTCCGCAACACCGTCGTTGGTGATTGGGCATGATGAGTGTCCGATTGGAGTCCAGATTGTTGGGACCGTTGGATACGACTGCCCTGACCAAGAGGTCATAACCTTCACGCCAGTCCATGCGTTGTAGGTTGCAGTATCAACTTTCTTCCACCAGCGGCAGTAGTTGTGCAAGTCTAGGACCACACGACCACCCTTACTATGGATGAAGTTAATCTCATTGATGATTTCGTTCATGTACCCATCATCTAGAGCACCAAAGTTGTTGTTCCCAATCATACGCTCACCGGCAATGCCGATACGGGCGATCCAAGGCTCTCCTCTGCTGATAGCAGGCTCAACAAGTGCTTTCCATCTGTTCCAGTCCGCAGAAGGCAGGCGGTAAGCCGAGCCAGCGTTGGTAGGATAACCAGCAGCGTCGAAACGTGGGTTGTCAGATGTTGACGCGATGTTGAAACCTACGAGAGGCAATGCATCAGTTGGAGTTGGTTCAGGGTCTGTTGTTCCACCGCCAGCGGAAGGTCCGTAAGCGATTGGAGCAGGCACGTATGGGTCTGGAAGCAGAGCAGGGTCGACGTGCTTACGCAAGATGACCATCGGTTCTTTGAAGTTACCACCCTTCTCAATAGCTGTAACGCTGTTGAGTGACCACCATTCTCCCGCTGCCCAGTAGGTAACAGGGATCTGGTTCTGGCCCAGGTAGTCCAACATGTTGTCCAGAGCAACCAGTGCAGATGGGTTATCCCACGGTACGCCAGTCTCACCAATGAAGCCTTTCAGGCCGTGATGTTGCAACCAGTTCACCCACGCTCTTGCCATGTTCACGCCGTGTTGAGCGTCTACATATTGGAAACGTGTGATTGTGGTTTGATCTGTTTGGTCTCCCCAACGTCCGCTTGCATCGCTGTCGAGGTACAAGTGACCCTCGTATACAACGTCTACCGTTGATGGCAGATCAAGTGGGAAGTTCGGGTTAGCAGACCACCAACGAGTTACACTAGAGAACGACGCACCTGGGATAACGATTGTTAGGTCAGGCATAGCTGCGTGGATATCCAAGATAACTTGNCGTGCAACTACGTTCCAGTAATCTGAATCGTCGTTCTTCGGTTCGTTGGTCAGGGTAAGCGCGATAACTGCTGGGTGATTGCCAAGCTCTTGTGCCAGAGGTACAAGGAAGGCGCTCAACTCAGAGGCAGTGTACTCGTTCCAGTTGTTGTATGGGTTTTGGTTGTAGTCGTGCGGATCAAGGATCACGCTGCAACCAGCTGTTGCTGCTCCGTCGAGGCTTTCACGAAGTAGTGCAAGGTCTTCAGTCCATGACCCGTCAGGGTTCATCAGACGAATGTGCTTGAACGGTACTCGGATCAGCTTGATACCTTCAGCAGCATAACGAGCGTACTCGCGTGCTTTAGGGTATCTGTAAACTGGGTTCTCGAAGTACTTGCCTTCTTCACCAACAGACACGTCACCGAATTCAGCTCCAGCGATGTTGACACCAACAAGCGGCCAGTCTGTTGCAACTGGAATACCCGGTGGCCAATCATCTTCGCCAGGAAGCTCTTCTTCAGGGATGACTTTACGGATTCTCACNTTATCGATTGTGATTGTTCCAGCGGTTAGCAACTGGAAGTCAGCGAAGCGATATGTGGATGAATACGAATGAATGCTGGTAGCTTCGAACGAATAACTNCCNTTGGCAGCTACNACTTCAAGCTTAGACGGTGAATCGTTCCAGTCTACCGACAACTTGACGCCGCTGTTACCAGAGGTGATGTCGAAGTCAATACGGTATGTAGNTCCGTTCTGAAGTTGGCTCAGTGGTACTCGCAGACGTGTACCAGAAGCGGTTACAGTGTAAGGTCCGTCTCCACCAGTTCCGTCAATAGGAATTGGCTCACCATACTGGACAGGCTCAGGGACTGGATCAGTTGGATCGGTTGGATCTGTAGGATCAGTTGGGTCTGGGTCTGGGGCAGGTTCCTCACCCCCTACTGCTTTTTTAGCAGGTCTGCCTTCAATTCAGCAGCCAGTGCAATGTAGCCAGCACTGTTAGGGTGAGTGCGGTCAGCGGAAACGTCTTCACGTAGTTGGATCTGTCCACCAACTGTAGCTCCGTTAAGAATGCTAGCGTAGGTGTCAGGAACCAGCGGACCTACAAGAGAGGTCAGCCAAGTGTTGAAGTTCAAACGTAGTTGGTCTGTAGTTCCCAGGTCCTTGAATTCAGTCTTCGTTGGAAGAGCAGGCAGCAGGACAACGTCCAAAGGAGCAGCGTGAGAGCGCAGTGTCTCTAGTACCAAGGTAAGGTACAGGCGGCTATCACGGAACTGTGCAGACCCAAGGCCAGAGCCTGGAGCTTGGTTGATCGAGAACGGCAGGTAGACTACTTTCGTAGGTTTAACCACCGACAGCAGATCAGCAATACGTTTGTGGTATGTGTCTGGAGTTTGTGCGTGCAGAGCAGCATTGAAGTAATCGATTGGCAAGTCTGGAGTAGAAGCTTCCATAGCCACACGTTGTGCAGCACCAGCTCCCAGCGGCAGGCTACCAACACCTTCAACAGTCGAGTCACCAGAGAGCAGCATTTGCTGACCAGCAGTTGTCGACATGTACTGTACGGCAGGCAGGGTGAAGTTTCCATTCTCAGTAGTTTGATACTGAGTGAAAGAAGACTTCGATGTAACACCAGCAACGTTCTGAGTAAGAGCGCTCAAGCGGCGTGGAGACATTGTGTTGTCTCTCCAACGAGCAATGCCGTTGGTTGGCTTGGACATTACTGTGCCCACAGGGTACTCAAGACGGATCATGACAACAGCACGGTTTGGTTTGCTGTCAGCACGGTTGAGGCTTTGTTCTGGCAGGTAGTCGCTCCATGTGTACGATGGGCACTCAGCACGTAGCCGTGGAGCCAAAGTTGCAGTAGATTGTCCACCGAAAGTCAGATCGAACCACTCGGAAGTAGGTTCAATCACTTCAGACCAACCAGATGTGCTAGCTTCATTCAGGAAGGCAATCGAAGCCTTGATACCTGATTGAGCAGTTGTAGCGATGTTCGGAATACCGATACGCACAGCCATGAACTGAGATTCCAGTTCCATTACAATCTGGCAAGTGGTGTCGGCTGTGATGCTTTGAGTTGAGAAGCGACCCAAGTGGTTCTTGGTCAGAAGGCTTGTGCTGCGCTCTGGATAGGAAGTGAGGCTGATACCACCTGTGCCTGTTCCAGTGCCGGATTCACCAGCAGGACCGCGAGGACCAACTGGACCTTGGATACCTTGCTCACCTTGTGGTCCCTGAGGGCCTGTAGCGCCTGTAGCGCCTGTGTCACCCTTGTCCCCCTTATCACCCTTAGCCCCAACTGCTCCCGTAGCTCCTGTGGCCCCTGTAGCGCCTTTGAGCGATGCAAGCCATTGAGCTTCTGTACCGATGTAGCCCTTCTCGACTGCAATCTGGTATGCAGACTTACCGGCAGGACCAGCAGGACCCACTGTACCAGTACCACCGCCACCATTGGTTTCGATGTTTGCGATACGAGATCCATGATCGGTGATGGTAGCGTTGTGAGCGTCTACGCGAGTTTTCAGTGTAGCAACGTCATCGGGAAGAGTTCCCAGGTTGGCAGCATCCCCTTTCTCACCCTTCAAAGAGGCGATCCAGGCAGATTCAGTACCAACGAATCCGTTCACTACAGCAATCTCATAGGCAGACTTCCCGTTTACACCGTCCACACCATCTTCCCCGTCAATCGGGATAGGCAGTGCTTCAATAGCGTTAACGGCATCTTCCAGGCGTTGTAGCCAATCAAATGAGTCGTTGATTTTACCGAACGCAGAGCCTGCGTTCTCACCATCGACAATATGCGAGATAGCCATTGTTGATTGTAACTCCTATACGGATAATTTAGATACAACAAAAGGGGCTTTCGCCCCTTCGGTTATTTAGAGCACGAGCAGTAGAAGTAAACGTTCTTCGCCCCAACAGGTGCTGGAGTAGAGAAGTTGATCTTCACGCTTGNTGCNGANACTTCNCTTACCCAGCATGAGGTATTCCACGAAGGGGAAATCTCAAATCTCACTGGAGTAGCTACAAGTCCAATAGGAACTACAACTGAGGTTGCACCATCAGGAATCTGTGTGGCAGTGAGTGGTTCACGGTAGTCGTGAATCATGCCGTAGATTTCTCCGCTCATGCGGAGGCTTCCTGTCATGCGAACCTTTGTTCCTGTAATGCCAGTCATCTTACCGTGACCAGAGATAACAGTACGTCCTACAGACATAATGCCGTTCTGGCAAGCATTGATAAGTGGCGAATCAATCATGTACTTCACTTGGTAGTTGTCATGAGCAACCGCATCAATCGTTCTACCATTTCCGAACATGGTTGGGTTGCGGAGAATGAACACCACGTCACTCTTGATGTCGATCATCCGTAGATGATTTTCAAACAAGCAGCCGTTTATTGCAGAGATTGCAATATCAACACCAGAGATTGCTGGGTTGACCCAAATCGAACGTGTCTCCCTGGTGAAGTTTCCATCCACAGGGTAGAGTGCGAAGTGGCAAGCATCGAATGTGACATCGAGGGCACTGAAGCTAGAAGTACGGTAGCGGTTGGTTGAGTGAACCATAACGCTAGACGAGACATCAGTGTCGTAAGTGTTGCCCTGCATGAATTGGCAGTTGGTGAATTTCAATTGTACTTCCCAAGTCTCTGGAGACTGAGAGTCCAGGCACACACAGTAACGACCGAAGCCATCTACGTGTACGTCATTGAAAGAAGCCCACTGGTAGCCAGAGAGGTAAATACCACCGCTGTTCACGACAGGAGTATAGTTCTTGATGTAGAGACGCTGTGCAACAGACCAAGAGAAGAAACGAATATCCAGAACACCACGTGGGAATCCTGAAGCTTCACCGTCCTTTGCTGCTACGAACTGAGGTGCTGCACTACCGTTCAATGTCAGAGCGAAGTCTGCAAGGTAGGTCCCTTTCGGGTTAATGCAGTTTGAAGATGTAGANGCGTCTACNCCAATTTGAAGNGCTGATCCACCTTCACTCTGGATTTCTGTGGCACTAACACCAGAACCAACAATATGCAGGCCGTCAAAAGTGACGATAGCGTCTTGAGTCAGTTTGTGTTTGCCAGGAGTGAGGATCAAACGTGTGATCTGGCCAGCTCCGATACTACGTGAGTTATCACTTGTAGATTTCGGCATGTTGAAGGACAGGTCGTTGATGATTGCAGCAAGGTCATCTTGAGGAGTGACAACTCGTTGGAACGAGGTGCTACCCTTCTGAATCATTGCAAGAAGCGGATCAGTAACACTACCAACGAAGTAAGTTGTGGCAATGTTGTCAGAACGATCAGATGCACTGCGAGTTGGTGCTCGTGGCACACCAGTGAAGGTTGGGTTGTTGATTGGAGCTTTCAGTGGCATTGCAGTTTGAAGTGCTGCAACATCTGCCGGGAGAGTTCCAAGCTGAGCGTCACCAACTTCAATAGAATCGATCTGAGACTGGAGGTTTGCACGGTTAGCTTCAACAGTGGTAATCAGTCCAGCTAGAGGTTCAATCTCTGCTTCGAGCAGGATGATCTTCTGGTTGATATCGTTGACAGCTTGACGTAGAACATCAACATCGTCTGGAAGAGTTCCCAGGTTTGCTTCACCGATTTCAATCGAATCGATCTGAGCTTGAAGGTCATCTGCACGTGTCTGGAGAGCTGCAACGTCCGCAGGCAATGTACCTACGTTTGCATCACTACCAGCTGGACCAACAGGCCCTTGGATACCTTGGTCGCCTTTAGGACCCTTCAGGCTAGCGATCCACTCCGTTTGGTTCCCAGTGAATCCACCGGCAACAGCGAGCTGATACGCAGTTTGTCCAGCAGGACCGCGAAGAGAGGTGAGCCATTGGGCTTCTGTCCCAACGTATCCATTATCTACCGCTACTTGGTATGCACTGTCTCCAGCAGGACCCGCAGGGCCTTGGACTCCAGTACCGCCGCCAGTACCGCCTTCGAGAATTTGACGTACTTTGTCTTCAAGGACGTTTACGTCAGTCTCCAGGTTTTCCAGCATATCGAAAGCGCCGTTGATTTTGCTGAAAGCAATACCGGCGTTTTCACCACCAACAATGTGTGGAATTGCCATTAGAACGTAACTCCCTGATAGAAGTGAATAGGTTGTGTGAATGTCACATCGTAGTAACCATCGTTACCAAGCGACAGCCACCCAAACACGCCTTCAAGAGAGGCGAACAGGTCAGTTGGAAGTCTGTGGACAAAGTTGATTGGATGGTTGAAGTCTAGGATATATTTAAAGCCATCGTAGACGAGCCAGCGCATGATATCGGGAATACCACCGTCATCTGGCTCTTCAGGTTCTACAGGCTCTGGAGGGGCGTCCGAATAACGAACGATCTGGAGATAGGGGTTAACTATCTCGATGAAAATCTGTACAATGTCCCGCATGGGCAACCTCGTAGGTTAGCGGGAATTGCTCCCGCTTATGTGTTGTACCAGCGTAGAACTTCAGCGATGGAATCGCTCTTTGCCCACGCCTCGGAATGGCGAGTCCCGTAGAGACGGGTTGTCTTCCTGATATGCATCCAATGGGCATGTTCTGCCTCAAGGTCAGCCTGGGTATCACGACCTTCATTCAGCATTTCTTGCAGCAGCTCAGCCATGTACATCGTGCCTCTGTCTTCAAAGGCTGCGATCCACTCTTGCATGTGCTCACGGAATGTTTTCATGATACCCTCCTGCGGTTACTTGACGATCTGGAAGACGTAAGGCTCAGCCTTTTCTTCCGGTTCATCTGAGTCTGCATCTTTTTTCAGGGCTTTGTCAACCTGCACGGCCTTCGTGTACATGTCAAAAATGTCTTTGGCATGCTTGAGGCGGGCGGTAGGGGAGAGAGTTTCATCATCCATTGCGGCGATGAGTTTTCCAAGGGCTTTGCCAACGGCTGGTCGCAGTACTCGAATTGCGGCTTGCATTTCTTTGCCACTTAGGCCTTTAAGTGCTTGCTGCTCTTTCGTGGGACGACCGTTAGGATTGCCCGACTGACCGGGTTTGAAGGTCATAGGGATTTCCTTGTGATGGGGTGCGGAGGGAGCCTTGCGGCTCGGGGAAAGGAGGAGGAACCCACACCTCCGCAAAAGCTATAAAACATGGGGTAATACACTGACATTGTACCAGAGAAACTGGATTTGTCAAGTGTTAATATTCGCTACCTTTGGGAGGCGTTAGGCCTGTCACTGCGTACTCATGCGTGTACGTGTGGAAGCAGTACGTCTTCTGACGTGAGGCCTGGATGGCTATGTCTCTGCACGTGTTGCACAGGTCTTCAAGGGCTTTGGAACGTCGATCTGCGTAGGTGGGAAGCTCAGTCAGCTCCACGAGATTATTACAGCATTTGCAGCGACTCATAGGATTCTCGCTCTGTTAGGATTTATGGGTAGGTGTGCACCTCCTGTCTGGAGTTCGTTATCTACTCTACCTCATGACCTAGCATTTGTCAAGACCCTTGTCAATACTCTTTAGATATTTATTTACTCTGTGCGCTTCGCACAGGGCTTGACAAGATCAGAAATATGTGTATACTGCCCTTAGAAGCTTTTGATCTTGCTCTTATAAGAATAAGGGTTGTGTTTAGTAAATATATATAGTAAGATGTTAAGGGTAGTAGATGTTAAGAGTTATATAAGTTATATGTATAATACATATAGTTAATATAATACTTATAGATAAGAGCTTTACCCACCTCGCTCCGCTCGGCGGGACAAACCGAGCTTACACTAGAAATCACCGCCTGTCAAGGGCTTTGTGATTTATTTGTGCATAGGCTTGACTTTTGCCCTATATGGGTGTACAGTGACTACTCACTTCCGCATTCACCAGTTCAGGAGAACCCAATGACCCGTAAAGAATCTCGCAATGTGTTTAGCGAGAACCCAGCAGTGTTCATGCAGGACCTGCAACAAGCAATCCACGATGGCTTTCGTGTAAGCAATACCAACGAAGGCTACCCCATGCTCAACAGCATTCTCAAAGAAGTCCGTGTCTATCGCAGTGATGACGGTGTCACCGCTCCAATGCCTGACGATGTCACATCGCAGTACGTTGCAGAGTGGGATGGCATGCGTTATCTGCTAGCTTTCCAGAACCTTGTGCTACAGGGTTTTGAAGTTGACACCAACAGTGTAGCCTTCAGCGGCATGAAGACAGCGAAAATGCTTCGTGTGAACAAAGCCGACGAAGATGCAAAACAGGACGCAGCACTCGCTGACCTGCAAGGAAATGCAAATCCATCAACCGAAACTGAAGAAATCGCGCAATCAAGTGCAAAATCTACCGAAGAGGAAGAAGATATGGCAGCTCCAGAGAAACCAGAACCAACCAGCCCAGCTGAAGAACTAGCCCAGGAAGGCACTGCAACCACTGCTCTGAATCCAGAGCCGGAAGTTGACAACGACAACCGTGTGGAAGATCAGCAACTGCCTGAAGAGGAACTGGCTGACAAAGAAGAACCTGCAAAGACTACTCGTCGTCGTAAGTCGACCAAGAAGTAAGTAACCACAAGGAGGAATTATGACCAAAGCTAAGAGACTGACAAAAGCACAACGTGAATTCTTTGATGGAGTCACCAAAGACATTGTGCGGCTGATGCTTGCACTCGGACTGGATGCCGATGACTTCAAAGAAGTCGAAGACCTCATTGACGAGGTAGACCTCAGTGAACTCACTGAGTTGGTAGGACAGCAATACCTTGAGCGGATTAGCTTCACCGAACTCAAGCGTGTCGAGCGCTTCACGAAGAGTGACGCATACCAGAAAGTCCAAACTGTCGGTGCAGAAGTTGGCGAGGCTATCAAGGATGCATTGGTCGAGTCCGTGCGTGAAGTAATTCTGGCACGTGCCACGAAGTAATTTGTAGAGGGCGAAAGCCCTCTTCTTCGTTTAAGGAGGTACTATGGGAAACAAGCGTACACAAGATGGTGTTGTCGCAGCTCGCCGTGAACGTCGCAGTCCTGATGGACGTGCAGGAACGGTGAATCCTAAGTTCTTGGCTGAGCGTGAAGAACGGATCAATCAGAACCCTCTCGTTGCAATGAATCCAAAGCAAAAGGATTACATTGAATTAATCGATACAAAAGCTACCATCATCGCTACAGGGTACGCTGGAACATCGAAGACTTACATTCCAACAGTGATCGCCTGTGATAAGTACCGCACAGGGCAGATTGACAAGATCGTTTTTACAAGACCGAATATCTCGAACAGTAAGTCGCTTGGTTACTTCGGCGGCGACCTGATCGCTAAGATGGAAAACTGGCTGATGCCAGTAATGAATATCCTTCGTGATCGCCTCGGCCCTGAGGTTGTGGAGATTGCGATCAAGCGTGGTGATATTGAATTCGTGCCAATGGAAGTAGTCAAAGGCTATTCAGCTGAGAACTGCTTCTTCATCGTGGACGAGGCTGAAGACCTCACATACGACGAGGCCAAGAAGATCGTTACCCGTCAAGGTAAAAACTGCAAGATGGTGCTGGCAGGTGATATCTCTCAGAGTGAACTGAAAGAGAAGTCTGGTTTGAAAGCACTGATCGACATTGCAAATGAATATGGGTTCATCGACCTGGGTTTGGTGGACTTCAACAACAAAGGCGATATCGTTCGTGGGGAAGCCTGCAAGAACTGGATCATCGGCTTCGAACGCTGGGAGGGTCGTGAGTAATGGAGGATTCTATGCAGTATGACGACAATGAACTGGTGCCGATTGTACCTCGCGTAAGCGTAATGACTCGGCAAGTGTGTGAGTACAATATCCGGCTTGCCCGTCCAATCACAGATCCAGATCACTTCTACGAAGAGTTTCAGGTGCTGAAACAGGCTACTGAAGACGACATTGTAACGATGGATGTGGTATCCCCTGGTGGGTCTCTGGATACGTGTGTGTTGTTCACCAGGGCGATGCGGAAGTGTGCTGCCCCTATCATGGCCTACATTGGACCAACCTGTGCATCCGCTGCTGGCGCTATCGCCTTGAATGCAGACGGATGGGAGATTGACGAAATGAGCAGCCTGATGGTCCACACTGGAAGCTTCGGTGTAGGCGGTAAGACACGTGATGTGGTCAACCATGCACTACACCAGCAGAAGATGGTCGAACGCTTTGTGAACCTCACCTACTCGGGCTTCCTGACCGAGGAAGAGATTGAACAGGTGCTCAATGGCAAGGAGTTCTATTTCGAGGGCGACGACCTTGCCCAGCGACTTGAAAATCTCCAAGCCTATCGTCAGGAACTTGCGGACGAACAAGAAAAAGAAGATTGACATCCCATCGGCGGGGCACTATATTGGTGCCTCGCCTTTCTTTGGCCTGCAATTCGGAGGAACATAATGTCAGAAGTACGGACCACCGTTGTCACCTTTGAGGAGTTCTCAGACTATCAGTTTGTCCCACCAGCTACGTTCTTCATTAAGAACGCTTCAGGTGACTACGTGTTTATCCACACGCGAGAACGAGCTAAGGCTCAAGCATGGATCGATAAAGAATATGGCGCTGGACGCTACACAGTGAATGCCAGTAAGATGCAGAAGTCTAAGGGCGATTTGACGTGCAGAGGCACAGCAACTAGGAGCCGCAGATGATCGGACATATTAGTGGATCTCTGACGGTAGTGGCAGAGACTGATAAACGGAATCTAAATAGAGAAAAATTATGGGATTGTCTTTGTGAGTGTGGAACTCACGTATTGGTTTCAACAGGCATGTTGCGAAAATTTGACAAGAAGTCTTGTGGCTGCAAAAGTAAGGCTGAAGTTTCTGGTGCTCACGGTATGTATGGAACCCCAGTACACACTTCGTGGAGAACAATGATTGAGCGTTGCACTAAGCCTTATCATAAGAGCTATGAGCACTATAAGGAGATACCTATTGACCCTAAATGGATGACGTTTGTAGGGTTTTATGAGGATATGGGTGATAGGCCGGAAGGCACCACACTAGATCGAAAGGATGGGACGAGGGGTTATTGTAAAAGCAATTGCCGATGGGCAGACGCCTCTACACAACAGCAGAACAAATGTGTTAAGGATAGAAATTCGTGTGGATACCCTGGTATTTCTTTGACTAAAGGTAGGTACATTGCCAAAATACGGTATGAGGGTAAACGCCTATATCTCGGATGTTTTGAAACTGCGGAAGAAGCTCATGCTGTCTATGATGCTAAGGGAAGAGAACTGTTCAAAGAGGAATGGAAGTCATATTGGGACAATCATTAAAAACGATAGGAGGGTTTATGCATTACAATGAAGCTTTAGCTGATAAACAAGGGCTAAGTGAAGCCCAACGAGAGGCTTTGGACGTGGTGTACGAGGAACTGTTCAGTGTTCTTGCTCGACCTACGATGCGAGTTCCTAATCCAAAAGACGTTCAGGCGGTCGTTACTGGCTTTGAATACGTTCTCCAGGCATTGTGGGGTTTCAGCCTTGACTCGAAGTTCCACCGCTACCATCTGGAGATTGCCGGATGCACGTGCCCGATCTACGACAACTACGACCGCATCGGCCACACCAAGCAGCGAGTGATCAACGGCACATGCCCATTCCACGGATTCAGCGATGAAGGCTAAGCACATTCGGGCCTACATGCGCTGTGCTGAAGCCTTTGCTGAATGCTCACCTGGGGTACGTCTAAAAGTGGGTGCTGTAGTCGTCAAGAAGAACCGCATCATCAGTTGCGGCTACAATGCCCTCCCTGAGGCCATAGGAGGGCCGCTAGAGGACGATAACAACAAGACTAGGCCAGAGGTACGGCATGCTGAAGCAAACGCCCTGATGGGCCTTGTACGGTCTTCTGAGAGTGCTAGTGGTTCCACTCTGTTTGTCACGCACGGATGCTGTCTCCAATGTGCCATCGATTGGGTTGACGCAGGAGTGGTAGCTGTGTACTATAAGACTCCTTTTAGAGACCCTGCTGGTATTCAGTATCTTAAAAAACACAACGTGGAGGTAACACAGTATGTTGATCAAGATTGAAGAAGTGTTTTCATTCGAGGCTGATGGGCCTGACGCTGCTCGCAAATTCCAATCCCACCTACAGACGCTTGGCGTGTCAGTGGACGTTGACGAAGCTTTCGTTGATATCCCGCCGCAGGATTTTGAGGTGGACGAGCATCGCCTGGGACAGATCCTATCTGCCTTGGAGGCAGATGGCATCGACCATACCTTGAGTATGGTGGTGTTGGGCACTTGGTATCTCGACTTATTTTAAGGAGGAAACATGGCCACTTTCAAGCCGCTGTTAGCTGAAACGATTGATGACACTTCCAAGCTGGATTTCAGCAATGGCGTGCTTGTCAGTACGAAAATTGATGGAATCCGTGTTACCGTGCACGATGGCGTGGTAATGTCCCGTAGCATGAAGCCAATCCGGTCTCCGCTGGTGCAGGAAAAGTTCGGCAAGCTTGAGTACAACGGCTTAGACGGAGAACTGGTGTACGGTGATCCGTATGCTAAGGATGCGTTCAATGCTACGACTAAGGTCGTGATGTCTGGTAAAATCCCGGCGGGCACTGATGCTGAACAACTAACACTGTTCGTATTCGACCGTTTCGATTTAGATATGGGCTTCGAGCAACGCTACAACTCGATTCGAGAAAACTACAAAAACGGTGTTGTACGTCTTGAGCACCGCTTGATCCACAATAACGAGCGACTGATGATCATCGAAGCCGAGGAGCTGGAGAAAGGAGCTGAAGGCCTCATGGTTCGGAAGCGTGATGGCCGCTACAAACAGGGTCGCAGCACAGTCAAGGAAGGTATTTTGCTGAAAGTCAAGCGTTTTGTTGACGAAGAGGCGAAAATCATCGACTTTGAAGAGTTGATGCACAATGCTAACGAGGGTTTCACCAATGAACTCGGGAGAACTGCACGATCTACTGCCCAAGAAGGCCTTGTGCCTATGGACACACTAGGTGCTGTGGTCATGTGGAGCGAAAAGTGGGGAAAATTCCGCATCGGCACTGGGTTTACAGCAGACGAGCGGAAATATATTTGGACCCACAAGGAAGAATTCCTCAATGAGTACGGAAAATTCAAGCACTTCCCGATAGGCGGTGTTGACAAACCTCGTTTTGGAGTGTGGCTCGGTAAGCGAGACAAAGACGACATGTAAGAAATGATCCGCTGGGCTTGCGCTCGGCGGATTTTTCGTTTAGGATACGCTCAAATTGATAGGAGGACTTATGAGCACACCATTCGTAACATCGGACTTGCATTTCTTTCACAAGAATGTAGTAGCATATTGCAATCGTCCTTGGAC
>PBMH01000005.1 GCA_002722515.1 Alphaproteobacteria bacterium
GGAACCCGGCGGTGCCGTCGCGCTCGCGGCAATCTTGTCAGGCAAGGTCGAAACGAGCGACCAGACAATCGTCGCCGTGCTGTCGGGTGGAAATGTGGACACGGCGATGTTTACCGCCTGCATCGAAGTCGACTAACTAGTGTCTGCGATCAAGAGATTGAGCCGTGACTGAGTGTTACCGAGCCGCCGGATCGACCGTCCATATAGGCCGCGTCTCCATCGACAGCTCCTCTCTATGGATGTCACCGGTCGCATGCGCCGTCGCCGACAATTCTGCTCTGCGCAACCGTTTCTTGAACACTGACCGTACCGCGAGCATAAACGGTGCCACATTCGATCTTACCGTTAATTTACGCACTTTGGCCGAGGGTGAGCTCGAAACAGAGAATATCCCCCTCTACCGCCTCGTCGACCGGTATACCCGTCGCCTAAAAGTTCCCTATGACGGTCATTTCAGCGCTAATAATCGACAAAATCCCAAGACCATTAAGGCCCGCTCAGTTTTTGAAAACATATCGCCCCGCCTTAATAAAGTTCGCCGGATCTTTTTGGCGCCCGTCTATAAGAATTTCATAGTGCAAATGCTCACCGGAACTGCGTCCCGTGCTGCCTACACGGCCTACTTTCTCACGAAAAACCAGCGCCTGCCCACGTTTGACGAAGATGGTGGCGAGATGGCCGTAACGGGTACGAACCCCCAGACCATGATCAACCTCAACCATCTTACCAAAGCCACCCTTCCAGCCAACAAAGGTAACCACACCTGGTGACGTCACGCGCACCGCTGCACCTTGACGGCTCGTCATATCTGTACCGGCATGGAAGGCCAGTTCTTTGGTAAACGGGTCGATCCGACGACCAAAATTACTGGTCACGTGATACTCGTCCAGAGGTGCAGCCAGCGGGATATGTTCCATTAGAAAATGCATACTCCGCAGGTCGTCGATACGGCGCTCCGCCGCCGCGATTTGCTGCGCGAGCTCGCCACTGCGGCTATCCTCGACTGATAAAAGTGGTCCACCAATCCCGTGCTCTTCGCCTGCCGAACGCGCCATTCTATCAAGGAGCCGGTCCACATTTAGGCCGGCTAATTGCAGAGTTTTGCGCAACGCCTTCCCACTCTCATTCGCTGTCTCCCCGAGGCGCGAAACAATGCCTACCTGGGCCGTCTCAAGGGTTACTAGCCGCGCGGTGAGGTCACCGGGTCCCAAGCGCTCGACATTTTCTTCTTCCTTGGTTTTCATAGCCGCAGGTAGACGTTCGTGGCTCGTGCCAAAACCTGCCTCTATCGATATGATGCCGAGCTTCTGTTTGCCGATCGCGTCTTGTCCCAATAGAGGCTGCTCTCCAATGCGGCGGCGGCTCATTTCGGCCTCAACGAGGTTCTCTTTTCGGTCTTCGACCTGGAGCCGAAACGCACGATTTCCGGTCTCGAGATCGACAGTATTTTTCTGCCCGGAAGTCAACGGCCAATGCTGATTCCTCACCCGCGCACGCATGCCGTCGAGGGCCTGAGAAAATTGTTCATTCTCGGCACGCAGTTGCGCAATCACCTTGTCTCGTTCCGGCACGGTCTTGATATGCGCTATAAGGTGCACGGTCGAAAGGACCGACCAAGAGAGGATGCATATTGTCAATACAACTGTGCCGACCTGGGCGGCGCGGTTGAGACGCAAATAGCGGACACACCCATGTGCGCGCGCAACAAAATTGCTCCGCTCAGAGAACAGTCTGCCCAGAAACCTGCGCGCCGCGATCAACAATGTTCTTTCCACGCCACAAAGGCGAATACCAATAATTTTCTAGATCACTTTTCTTCTGACGCCTAACCGACAAACCGATCTGATTCTAGTCCGCGATCTCAGTCGCCGCCAACGCGTCGCAAACTCCAATCATGCTGTCTCGTGTCACGAGACGCGCCAGTTTCTTCTGATCCCAGCCCTCAGTACCAGCCGGGCGCTGCGGCAACACCAAGTACCGCAAATCGGCGTTGCTATCATGGACTCTGACCTGTTTTTGATCAGGGACAACGGTACCGAATTCCTGCAGAACCGCGCGCGGTTCGCGGACTGCACGCGAGCGATAGTCGCGCCGCTTGTACCAAGCCGGTGGGATACCGAGGACCGGTCGCGGATAGCAGGAACACAAGGTACAAACCACCATATTGTGCACATCCTCCGTGTTCTCGACGACGCAGAGCTCCATGGGGCTCATATTGATTCCGAAATCCTTTAGCGCTTCATCCGCGTCGGACATCAACAGACCCTTGAACTCGGCATCATCCCAAGCGCGCGCAACAATCTTGGCGCCTAGCGCCGGGGTCCGACTTTCTCGCTCGTCAATGGCACGGCGAATATCATCCGGTGTGATGACCCCCTTCTCTATCAAGAGTTCGCGCACAGACGTCTCTAGGATCTGCGCCTCCAGCGGAGGCAGCTCATCTTCCTGTATCGGCTTGCCGTCGTGGGTGTGCGTCGGATGCTCGTGCACGTGGGAATGTTCGTGTGTCTCGTTCATATCGTCACCGCTTTCCGCGCGCCTAGACTGGCGCGAGCCAATGTTCATAAATCTCTATCTCAAGGGTATCGTCGATCGTCCCCTCGTAATCATCCCAGAGATCACCCTGCTTGAAATTTACACGGTAAAGTATCTTGTAGGGCAATCCCGAATGGCCGACAGCCAGAAGTTCGGGATTCGGAAACGGCCCAACAACGCGCTCGATAACTCCGGTTTTTCCGCGAACATAAATAGGCGTGCGCACGTGCCCGGGTTGATTTCGATGCAACACCCGGACCCGGTCGCCTGGCTGGTACCTAGGGTCCATCTTCCCCCGCCCCCAGACGAGTGCGGACCTCGGCCTGCTTCGTCTCAAATTCCTCCTGGGTGTAAACACCTTTCTCAAGCATTAGCCAGGAAATCGCCTGCAACCAGCGCTCGTAGTATGGATACTTATGATAATCTTCCCCGAGGGCTTCCTGCATTCGTCGTGACTCATCTACTCGAGCTAGACGTCGACGCTGGTCGAAGAGCAGCATCATCATCGCATCAACCGTCTTTTCCCAATGGGTCGGATCGTGTTCGTGCTTTTCGGGATCAACCGGCCCCGCCGGCAACCCTCCGTAATCCTGTGGGCCGCGCATTTGTTCCCCTCGCGTGGTTCAAGGACCATTCTCGGTGTCCGGCACGGACAAGGCAAGAACTTCATCCATACTATCGCACGACACGCAGCATGTTTCATCCACACCATTAGAATTAATCAATATTTCAAGTTGAGGTTGACAGGTTCTTAGAACACCAGAGTTCCCATTAGCACCCATGCACCGGCAAAAGCTTAAACACGTTATCAATGTGGGGCGTTCGTTCACGCTCAATTACTTCAAAATCCACAAGGATACAGTTCGGAACCGCCCATGAGATCGCGGACAATAATCCACGCAGAACGTTGCTCTAAAATCTTCGCCTAAACGACCCAATCATGTCAGGGGGGTTAACTCAATTATCTTGCGCGTTAGGCGCGTCAAGAAACTGACCTATCCCTAGTCAAGGTCTGATGTTAGCAGTTTCAAGCGATGTTGAGCCCGCTCTAGCCGCTCCTCAACCGAGACAGGTGTATCGCGGGTGACATGTTCACCTACGTCGTAAAAATACCAAAGCCTCGCCCGGAAGGCCGCATCATCAGGATTTAGACCTGCGCCCTCAAAAAGCGCCCGGACCGTCGCCATTCTACGATCATCTATCTGCGCGACCGCTGCTGCAACCTCCGGATCGAATATCGCCCAGGCGCGCATGGCATTGTCGTAACGGTCGGGGTCTTCACGCGCAATAAATTCCAGAATTGCACGCATCTTGTCGATTGCGCTGCCGGCGGTCGTTTCAACATGTGCAACCACCGGATCAGTCTGGCTACGGGCCCAGAATTCCGGGAGCGAACGCAGCAGGTCGTTCCTGTTCTTGAAATGCCAGTAAAAGCTCCCTTTGGTCACAGCAAGACGTTCTGCCAGTGGCTCTACCTTCACATGATCAACCCCACATTCGCGAAGCATTTCCAATGCCTCAGCCAGCCAAGAATCCCGGTCTTGTGATTGTTCGCGTTTGTTCGTCATCAACCAACTATTAGGTTTTTTCACAGGGCATTTATTACCACGCCCAGCATATTGACAGCCGCAAAAAGGCCCAATACCATACGCCGGCGTATGTTATAGTTTGCGCTTTTTTATCGGGACGTGAGACTGTTATTTACGTACATCGACCGTCTAAAGTGACAAGAGCAATATTAACAGACGTAGGGCAGGAGGAATTCTTAGATGACTGAACCGATCATCAGAGTCCGCGATATCGCTTGGGGCCGCATACAGTCACCCGATCTGGACAAACAAGAAGAATTCCTAACGCGCTTCGGTATGGTCACGGCGGAACGAACGAACGACAAACTTTTCATGCGCGGTACCGGCACGAGTCACCATCTTCACGTCACCGAGAAAGGCGACCCAGGTTTCCTCTCCCTCGCCTTCAGCGCCGAGAGCGAAGACGATCTGCATAAGCTTGCCAAGGAAGCCGACGGTGCGTCCACCGTCGAGGATATCGATGAACCCGGCGGCGGCAAGCGGGTGCGACTTACAGAGCCAAACGGGTACACGATCGAAGTCGTGCACGGAGTCGAACATGTGGACGAAATCCCTGTCGAACGCTTTGCCTACAACCTCGGTAATATCGACAAGTACAAGCGGGCTGGCGAATTATGGCGTACACCTCGCGGCCCGGCCCACGTTATGCGGATCGGCCACGGTGTCATGGGCACACCGAAGATGCATGAATGCACCGCTTGGATCCGTCACCACATCGGACTCATTGCATCAGACGAGGTCTATGTGGAGGACGACAAGGAGAAAGTGATTGCGAGCTTCAACCGGATCGACGCCGGCAAAGAATTCGTCGATCATCATGTCTTTCTCTATGTCCATAACGACAATGCCGGCCTGAACCATATCTCGTTCGAGGTACCCGACTTCGACGACGTTATGATGGGACATGAGCATCTCCGTGACACGGGTGAATACGACCATGTCTGGGGCATCGGCCGACACGTACTCGGTAGCCAGATATATGACTATTGGAAGGATCCGTGGGGCCGGGTGCACGAACATTGGGCTGATAGTGACACCCTCAATACCGATTACGGGACGCGCTACGTACCGGCCGAAGAGGGGCTCCAATCCCAGTGGGGAGAGCCGGCNCCGATGGAGTTCATTGGCCACGTTAGCCCGTAAATAACGGTATAATTTATGACACACGGCCCGGCCNATAGCCGGGCCGTTTTCGTTCGTNGAAGCNAGAAAATCATGAGGCTATGGCTTGGCGCATCACCGATTTTCTGGCACAGAGTAACTCTATGAAACCGCGCAGAAACCCATGACTGATAACAACACACTGCGGACGGACGAGACGCCGCGCGATTTCATTCGCGAGAAAATTGCGGCTGACCTGAACGCGGGCCTAAATGACAGGATTGTCACCCGCTTCCCGCCCGAGCCGAACGGATACCTCCATATCGGCCACGCCAAGTCGATCTGTTTAAATTTCAGCGTCGCCGAAGAGTTGGGCGGTGCCTGCAACCTGCGGTTCGACGACACCAACCCAGCACGCGAGGATGAGAGCTTTATCCGCGCCATCCAGGACGATCTGCGCTGGCTAGGCTTCAACTGGGGCGCACGGCTGTTCTATGCCTCGGATAATTTCGACCAGCTTTACGAATGGGCCCGCACCCTGATTGGAAACAATCTCGCCTATGTCGACGACCTCTCCGCCGAGGAAATCCGAGAACGCCGCGGCACACTCACCGAACCCGGCCAACCGAGCCCCTATCGCGATCGCACCCCCGAGGAAAGCCTCGATCTATTCGCACGCATGCGCGGCGGTGAATTCGACGACGGCGCAAAGGTACTGCGCGCGAAAATCGACATGGCGTCGGGCAACATCAATCTGCGAGACCCAGTCCTATATAGAATTATGCGCGCCAGCCATCCGCGAACGGGCGACACCTGGTGTATCTACCCGACCTACGACTTCGCGCACGGCCAGTCCGACGCGATCGAACATATTACTCACTCACTATGCACGCTAGAGTTTGAGGATCATCGACCACTCTATGACTGGTTGATTGAGAACCTTCCGGTGCCAGCACGACCACGGCAGTATGAGTTCTCGCGCCTCAATCTCGGCTATACCGTTCTGTCGAAGAGGCGCCTGATCCAGCTCGTCGAGGACGACCATGTCACCGGCTGGGACGACCCACGGATGCCGACATTGGCTGGCTTGCGCCGCCGCGGTGTTCCCCCCGAGGCAATCCGGGACTTCATCAACCGCCTAGGTATTACCAAGTCGGACGGACTGGTCGAGATGTCGTACTTCGAAAACACCATCCGCGAACATCTAAACCAAACCGCCCCGCGTCGAATGGGCGTGATCGATCCGATCAAGCTGGTGATTGAAAATTACCCCGAGGGTAAAACAGAAGAGCTTGATGCGACCAACAATCCCACCGACGCGCATGCAGGCATGCGAAAAATTCCCTTCAGCCGCGAACTCTGGGTAGAACGCGATGACTATATGGACGACGCGCCGAAAAAGTTTCGTCGCCTGACCATAGGCCGAGAAGTGAGACTGCGCTTTGCTTATTATGTGATCTGTACGAACGTGATTAAGGACCCGGATGGAAACGTCACTGAGTTGCGCTGCACCTATGATCCCGAAAGTCGGGGCGGCGATACACCTGATGGACGGAAAGTGCGTGGTACGATTCACTGGGTCTCGGCTGCCAACGCCAAGACAGCCGAAATTCGACTTTACGATCACCTATTCACCACCGAGGAACCGGGCAAGGAGCGCGACTGGATAGAAGATCTCAACCCAAACTCACTAAATGTATGCGAGACCTGTTATGTCGAGCCCACCCTAGTCGACGCGCAAGGCGTAGTTCAGTTCGAGCGGCTAGGCTACTTTTTCCCCGATGCCGACTCAGCACCTAACGCCCTTGTTTTCAACCGCACGGTGAGCCTGCGCGATAGCAAGTCCAAGGACTAGTTACCAGTCTTCGACAGGAGAGGTCCCATAGAAATAAACATCCCCGAAATCCGCGCCGAATTAACTGCCGCCCATGATCGATATGAGACAGCGGTAACAACCAACGACGTCGAAGTTCTTAACGAGCTGTTCTGGACCAACGACCTGACCCTGCGCTTCGGCATCGGCGAGAACCTCTACGGCTATAACCAGATCGCCGGCTTCCGCGCTGCACGTGACCCGCGCGACGTCGCCCGCACCACAGGACCGGTTATCATCACCACCTATGGCCGGGACTTTGGCACCGCGAATCTGGAGTTCTATCGCGAGAGCATGGGTGACGGCGTCGGTCGCCAAAGCCAGTCTTGGGCACGCATGCCGGAAGGCTGGCGCATCGTCGCCGCGCATGTGAGCGTGATCCACCCACAATAGCGCATGGGCCGCTCAAGTGATTGACCGTCGCCAAATTTTTATCGATCCCCAGACTAGCCGGCTATCCGCCAGACCTCCGGTGCATCTTCCATGGACTTGAGTAACGCCTGCCGCTGAGCTTCCATAGCTGCCGGAAGACGACCGGCAAAGCTATCGAAGAGGTCCTTCTGGGCTTCGGCCTCGTCGCTGCCTGCATCGCGAGCCAGATCCATGATGCCGCTGAACGCATCGACCGTAAAATCGAGGCCAGTCCAGTTGAGATCACCGTAGCGTGGCATGTTTCCTAGAGGACCCTCTACAGCGTCGCGATAGTCGTGTACTCGATCACAGACCCATTCGAGAACACGCATGTTCTCGCCGAAACCGGGCCAGATAAAGCTTCCAGCCTCGTCCTTGCGAAACCAGTTTACCCGAAAAATCTTAGGCAGCTTGAGCCCTTTGTCCGCAAAGCTCAGCCAGTGATTCCAATAGTCGGCCATGTTGTAGCCGCAGAACGGTAGCATCGCCATCGGATCGCGACGGATTGCCGCCTGGTTATCTGCCGCCGCGGTCGCCTCGGAACCCATGGTCGCCGCCATGTAGACCCCATGCTCCCAATCCATGGACTCGTAGACCAGCGGGAAAGTAGTACTCAAACGACCACCGAAGACAAACGCGTCGATTGGCACGCCGCTGGGATCATCCCAAGCGGGATCAATGCTTGGGCAATTAACCGCCGCAACAGTGAAGCGGGCATTCGGATGTGCTGCGGGCGTGTTGCTGTCTGGTGCCCAATCGTTCCCGCGCCAGTCGATCAGGTGGTCGGGCGGATCACCATCCTTACCTTCCCACCATACGTCGCCATCATCCGTCAGTGCCACGTTGGTGAAGATCGTATCGCGCTGGATCATAGTCATGGCGTTCGGGTTGGTCTTCGTGGACGTCCCCGGAACTACCCCGAAATACCCAGCCTCTGGATTGATCGCATGTAGCCGGCCATCCTTACCCGGCTTTATCCACGCAATATCGTCACCTACCGTGCTGACTTTCCAGCCCTCATAGCCGGCAGGCGGAATCAACATAGCAAGATTTGTCTTTCCACACGCGCTGGGGAAAGCCGCAGCAACATACGTCTTTTCCCCCTTCGGAGATTCCAGCCCGAGGATAAGCATGTGCTCGGCCAGCCAACCTTCCTCTTTCGCCATAATCGAAGCGATGCGCAGCGAGAAGCACTTCTTGCCTAGTAGCGCGTTTCCGCCATAACCGCTGCCGTAAGACCAGATCGAATGATCTTGCGAAAAATGCACGATGTATTTGGTCTCGTTGCACGGCCAGACAACATCTTCCTCGCCATCCAAGAGCGGCGCGCCGACCGTGTGCAGGCAAGGAACGAATTCGCCGTCACCACCCAATACATCCAGCGCACTCTCACCCATGCGGGTCATGATACGCATACTAGCGGCGACATAGGGCGAATCTGAGAGCTGCACGCCAATATGGGCAATATGAGACCCAAGCGGCCCCATGCTGAACGGAATCACATACATAGTACGGCCGCGCATGCAGCCATCGAATAATCCGTTTAATGTACCGCGCATCTCATCGGGCGCGACCCAGTTGTTGTTGGGGCCAGCATCCTCTTCATTTTCCCAGCACACGAAGGTACGGTTCTCCACTCGCGCCACATCATTGGGGTCGGACCGTGCCAGAAAACAGCCCGGCCGAAGCTCCTGATTCAACGGAATCAGCATCCCGGACTCAACCATCTCCGCACACAGTTTCTCGTATTCCTCCTTAGAACCGTCACACCAATAGATATCGTCGGGCTTGGTCAGCTCTGCGACCTCTTCGACCCAATCAAGCAATCCCTGATTCTGGGTTCGACTATCTGCCGATTGCCCCATTTGAAGTCCCCTCCGGCGCTACCTAGCGCCTATTTTCCTTTGCGATAATTAACAAACTATAAGCCAAAGGACTCGCCTCGTGTAAACAGCCCTTTCCTATTATTTTGGGGGCGAATTGACGCAATCACCAATGTAAAGCTACGCGCTACGCTCGCGGCCGCCTAGGCTCGGTGCCTACAGTAGCGATCCTTAGGATATTTGTGCGACCTGGGGTTCCGAACGGCACGCCGGCAGTGATAATCACGCGATCCCCAGATTTCGCAAACCCTTGAGATTCCACCACCCTACTCGCACGAATCACCATATCGAGAAAGCTCGTAGTATCTTCGGTCTCAACACAATGAACACCCCAGACGAGCGCTAGGCGCCGCGCAGTCTGAACGACGGGGGTCAACACCAAGATCGGCACTTCGGGGCGCTCACGAGAAGCGCGCAGGCCGGTCGATCCGGATGCGGTGTAACAAACGATTGCTGCCGCCCTCAGGGTCTCGGCAACTTGGCGGGCCGCCAGTGTGATCGCGTCGGCCGACGTCGTCTCGGGCTCCGTGCGCCCGGCCTCAATCGCACTCCGGAATTGGGGGTCCGCTTCAACGGACTGAGCAACCCGATCCATCATTTCTACCGCCTCAATCGGATGGGCGCCGGCGGCAGACTCTCCCGACAGCATGACCGCATCCGCGCCTTCAAAAACGGCGTTGGCCACATCGGACACCTCCGCGCGCGTCGGCACTGGGACCTCGATCATGGATTCAAGCATCTGCGTTGCTACAACGACAGGCTTCCCCGCTTGACGCGCGGCCCGAGTTATCGCCTTTTGGATCCCCGGCACCTGCTCGATTGGCAATTCCACGCCGAGGTCGCCTCTCGCCACCATGATACCGTCAGCAGCCTCGATGATTTCATCGAGATAGTCGAGCGCCCGCGGTTTTTCAATCTTTGCCATAACGGCGGCACGCCCCGCCACGACCTTTTTTGTCTCTGCGACATCATCAGGACGCTGAACAAAAGACAGTGCTACCCAGTCGACACCGAGGGTCATGGCAAAATCGAGGTCGCGCCGATCCTTCGCCGACAGGGCCGGCACAGGCAGTACGACATCGGGAACGTTAACGCCCTTGTTCGACGATAACGGCCCGCCGACGACAACCTTTGTATCGGCGAAATCCTTCCCTGCCACAAGAACCTCAAGACGTATCTTACCGTCATCAATCAACAAGTCAGCGCCGGGCTCGATCGCCTCAAATATTTCCTTGTGGGGCAGCTCGGCTCCGGAGGCATCGCCCGAACCATGTTTGAGCTCTAGGCGGAACGGCGCTCCCTCCTCTAGGATCGTGCCCTCAGCGACCTTACCCACCCGAAGCTTGGGACCTTGCAAATCTACGAGGACACAAATAGGGCGGCCCACCTCCGCCTCGACAGCACGAATGCGTCCATGCATGGCTCGCACATCATCATGGGTGCCATGGCTCATGTTCAACCGAAACGCATCGGCGCCAGCGTCAAACAGGGCACGGACCATTTCCTCCGAGGCGCTCGCCGGACCGAGAGTCGCCAGAACCTTTACATTTCTCAAACGTCGCATTCCGCCCCTTCCAACAGTCCCTTTGGCTCGTCTATTTCGCGCAATCAACACATTGAGCCACCGCCGCGTCAACGGAGAGCCGTTTGTTTGGAATATCGAACCCGCAGGTCATGCAATAGCCATACTCGCCTTCGTCGAGCCGGGACAACGCCGCAGAAATGAGACGCAGCCGACGCGTGCGCCGCTCTTCCTCCGCTTTAGCCATCGCCTGTATCTGCAGCGCGCCCATGCGCGACAGGCGTCCGACACTCTGCTGGTCCAGGGTGACGGGTTTGCGGCTGTCCGCCGTCGTGGCACTCGATTCGCGCAACGCCGTGCGTTCGGCAAGCAGGATAGCTCGCCATTTCTCAAGGTCGTTTCCCTCACTCATGCACGCATTGGGGGCCCAGTCGCGTACGAAATCAAGTCGCGTATGCACGCAACCCTGCTAAACTTGCGATTAACGGAAAGCCAGGAGATTAAAATGTCACGTTTTACCGACAGAGTCTGCCTCATTACCGGAGGAGCAAGCGGCATCGGCGCCGAAACCGCACGCCGGATTGTGAAAGAGGGCGGCCGAGTGGTCATCAGCGATATCGACGATACGTTGGGCGAAGCGCTTGCCGCAGAAATAGGCGACCACGCGTGCTACACCCATGGTGATGTCAGCGATCCCGCTGCCTGCGCCGCAATGATTGCGCTCACAATAGAGGAATTTGGACGACTCGACGGGCTGGTGAACAGCGCCATCCGCATGGGGCCAACGGCGCTCGTCGACCTGTCCCATGATGACTGGCGCAAGGTGGTCGACGTGGGACTGACGGGCACCTTCCTGATGACCCAGGCGGCCGGGCGCTGGTGGATCGAGCACGATAAGGCCGCCGCGGTCGTGAACCTTTCCTCTACCGGCGGGTTACAGCCCTACAACCTGGCAGGCGCCTACAGCACAACCAAGGCCGGTGTGATCATGCTTTCGAAGCAGTTCGGACTCGAATGGGCGCGGCACAATATCCGGGTCAACACGGTCTGCCCGGGACACACGGAGACGCCGCTGACGGCGTATATGCGCGACCCGGCAGTGAAGCAGGCTCGCGCCGACGTGACGCCGCTGGGCCGGGTCGGCCAGACCGACGATATCGCCGAGGGCATCCTGTATCTGCTGTCGGACGCGGCCAGTTATGTTACATCGTCGGAACTGGTGATCGACGGCGGCATGTCGACGAGCCTGTTCAACCACATGCCCGGTCGGAAATGGGACTAGGATACCAGCCTAGACGACGGGCCCCATCCGGAATCTGACATCGTCGTCGGCGGCGATCTGCTCGATCAAGGCGATCTCCCAGTCGATGTATTGCTGCATCTGCGCCTCTACGTCCGCGTTACGGTCATAGGCACGCAGATAGACGTCAATGCATTCTTCATCGGAGGGCACCAACGGGTCGGCCTCGCTTGGGTGCCCCGCCGCCACCCAAGCATCGGTGCCGCCGTCAAGAGCGTAAACATTCGCACCGCTCAGCGCCCGCGTTTCCGCAACGGCTAGAGCAGCGAGGCGTCCGTCGCCAGAGGTAAGTACCAACGTGCCGTCATCGGGTAGTGTAGGACCGGTTTCGGCGATCCGCGTGCGGACGGCCCATTTCGCCCCCGGAATATGCCCCTTGCGGAACACCCGGCTCTCACCGAGGTCAAGGACCATCAGGTTGTCGCATGGCAAGCGGGCTGCGAGAGCATCGACATTGACTAAAGGCACGTCGGGGGGCGTCAGCAAAGAGCCACCTCCGGTTTCAAGGTCACCCGACAGACCGCCCGACAGGACCGCGACATCTGGATAGCCCATCTGCACCAGCCAGTGAGCCGTCATGGTAGCGCGGACGCCGGTGTCATCGATCAATACGATCCGCCCGTTCGGTACCCCGACCTGAAAATCAGTCGCCTGCACCAGCTGACCGCCTGGCGCGGAGCGCGACCCGGGGAGATGCCCGACGGCGAACTCGTCGGGATCGCGAACGTCGAGAAGATAGAGCGTGCGCTCGCTTACCTCGGACTGCCATACGGCGAGCCGATCACGGCCAATAGTAGGGATGGCGTGTTCGGACGCGATGCGGTCGCGCATGGCAAAGGCAGCGCCCAAGGATTGCGGGTCACCTGCGGGATACCGATCCGTCCGGCCATACTCGAGTTCGAGCCCAGCGAGATGCCAGCCCATAGTACCGTTCTCAAGCGCGACCACCGTGTTGGGCACGCCGGCGTTGATCACCGACTGGGCGCCGAGGATCGAGCGGGTGCGACCGGCGCAATTGACCACAATGGTGGTGTCCGCATCGGGCGCCAGATCGCGCACGCGGTAAGCGAGTTCGCCGCCAGGCACGCTGATCCCCCGTGGAATATTCATGTTATGGAATTCTCCAAAGGTGCGGGAATCGAGCACCACCAGATCGTCGCCCCGGTCCTGCATGGCCTTGAGTTCGGACGCATGCACAGACGGCGTGCCGTAGTGATGCTCAACGGCCTCGCCGAAGGCCTTACTGGGTACGTTGATACCCGAATAGAGCGCGAATCCGGCGTCCTGCCAATCATGTGGCGTGTCGGGGCAAATCGTGACGTCGGTGTAGCCCAGCGCCTCCAGCGCCGCCACGCCGCGGGTCGCGAGTCCCGTATCACTTGCCGTCGTGACGACGATTGGTGTTGTCAGGCGTGGCACTAGGCTCGGGACCTCAAGTTCAAGGCGGCTCAAGGGAGCGTTGACTGCTGAGAAGAGATGGCAGGCGCCGAACTCGCCCTGCTCACGCAGATCGAGCAATGCGATTTCGGCCTCGCCGCGGAGGGCAGTTCGCAGGAGAGTGGAATTCATGGCAGTCATTCTACAGGAAAGATGCGTGTATTGAGATTCGGGTCGGGTCCAGTGCATGATAGAGTCCTGACATACAAAAGCGACCGGAGTAATCACCGGTCCGCACAGGGGGACCGAAAAATGGCACTCACCGTGGATCAGTTTGCCGAGGATTGCCGGCAGATTCTTAATCAGGACTCTAGCGAAACCGGCTTGGAGAAGGTCCGGCTGGTGGTAGAAAGGTTTCTAGCTGACCGAGCATTCATCGATGAACATCTTGGTCCCGACAACGATGAAAGCCGCAAGGTCCTCTACGAAGACCCCGAGCTTGAATTCTGCATATGCGCACATGTCCACAAGGGTTCTAACGAGGCCCCACCCCACGATCATGGCCCAACATGGGCAATCTACGGCCAAGCCGCCGGCCGGACCGTGATGACCGAGTATGAGAAAGTAAAGGCACCCGCAGGCGATACGCCCGGCAAGGTGAAGACAACCAAATCCTACGACCTCGATCCCGGTATGGCTGTCGCCTACTCAATCGGGCAGCTACATTCTCCCAAGCGCGCAGGCGAAACTCGCCTTATCCGCATTGAGGGCAAGGACGTTACGAAGCTCAAGCGCGATTCCTACGAACGAACCTAGAAGCCTAAGGAACGTTCGATGACAGGCAGCCGCGAAGGCGCGGTCGCGCGCGCGGCAGATGGTTTCGACACGGGCGATTTTGTGGCGGGGCTAGCGCGCCTCGTTGCTCAACCAACCCAGAGTCAGCTTATCGACGCTCATCTATCTCTGGGCTCCTATTTCGTCTACACAATCGGACCAGAGCTTAGAACACTCGGTTTCGCGCTCGACATTCTAGACAACCCGAATCCGGGTGTAGGGCCTGTGCTATTAGCAACCCGGCATGAAGGCCGCGACCGTCCCTCTATTTTGATCTACGGTCATGGTGACGTGGTCCTCGGCCAGGCGGAAAGCTGGCGCTCCGACCTCAACCCATGGACCGTAACTGCCGACGGCGACCGGCTGTATGGACGAGGCACCGCAGATAATAAGGGGCAGCACTGGACTAATATCGGCGGCCTACGTGCGGTGATTGCAGAGCGGGGCAGCCTAGGTTTCAATTGTACGATTTTGCTGGAAAGCGATGAGGAGATGGGCTCGCGCGGCCTGCGCGAGTTTTGTCGTATGCATGCAGAGCGTCTGCGCGCCGATGTACTGATCGCTTCGGATGGGCCGCGCATTGACCCTGCGCGGGCGACAATCGTTTTAGGCTCCCGCGGCTTGGTAAATTTCGAACTCGCGCTGAAACTCCGCGAGGGCGCGCATCATTCGGGTAATTGGGGTGGGCTGATCCGCGACCCGGGCTTGGTCCTAGCTCACGCCATCGCCAGCCTGACAGACGCGCGTGGCCAGATCTCCGTGCCCGAATGGCGGCCGGGTTCCCTGACGCCCGAGATCAGCGAATTACTGGCCGACGTGCAGGTATCGGGCGGCGATTCAGGACCCGCGATCGACCACGACTGGGGTGAGGGCGGCCTCAGTCCCGAGGAGCGGGTCTATGGCTGGAACAGCTTCGCTGTACTGGCGTTGGAGTTGGGTGATCCGATGCGGCCCCAGAACGCGATAGCGCCCGAAGCCCGCGCGGTCTGCCAGTTGCGCTACGTGGTCGGCACTGACCCCGGCGATATTTTGCCGGCGCTGCGCCGTCACCTAGACGCCCACGGGTTCCACAACGTGACTGTCACCCCGACCCGGATGGCCGGCATGCGCGCTACCCGCTCGAACCCGAACAACGAATGGGTACAGCTGGCGCTGAAATCGGTAAACAAAACGCTTGGTGATACTGGCAAGGCCGCGCTTATCCCCAATATCGGCGGCGGTATCCCTAACGATATATTCGCCGAGGATCTGGGCATGCCGACGGTGTGGATTCCTCACTCCTACGCAGGCTGTAACCAGCACGCGCCAAACGAGCATATGCTCGCCCCGGTCGCGCGCGAGGGTTTGCAGATCATGGCCGGGCTATTCTGGGACATCGGCTTAGATTAGGGTCGGTTATGCTGCCTTCTAAGCAGTCTCCAGCGCCTCGCTCACCGCGAGCCACTCCGCCTCGACCCTGGCCAACTTCTTCTCTATTTCACCACGGGCCTTCATCAGGTCAGTCATCGCCTGATCCTTGTAGGGTGCCGCGGCGCTGTCGGGGTCGAACATGGCGCGATCGATCGCCGAACGCTGGTTCGTCAGCTTCGCCATTTCCTGCTCGGCCTTGCGGGCCCGGTCCCTCAAATCCTTGGTCCGCTCGCGGGCCTCAGCGGCCGCGCGGCGCGCATCTTTCTTGTTACCACGCTTCTCCTTCGGCACGGCGTCTCCATGCGCCCTCGTCTGCCCACGGCCTAGCAGATGGTCCCGATAATCGCTCAGGCTCCCGTTAAACTCCCGCGCGGCGCCCTCCTCGATCAGGAGCAGCCGGTCCGCCGTCATCTCCAGCAGGTGTCGGTCATGGCTGACCATCACAACCGCGCCGTCGAAGGCATTGAGCGCCTGGACCAGCGACTCACGCGCATCCACATCGAGATGGTTCGTCGGCTCGTCGAGGATGAGGATATGCGGCGCATCGCGGGTGATGAGCGCCAGCGCCAGACGCGCCCGCTCCCCGCCGGACAGCTTGCCAACCTCGAGATGCACCTTAGCGCCGGAAAAGCCGAACCGGCCGAGTTGGCTGCGAACCAAGCTCGGTTTGGCGTTGGGCAACAGTCGGGCCATATGATCAAGGGGTGTCTCCCCAACGCGCAACTCCTCGACCTGATGCTGGGCGAAATAACCCACGCGTAACTTGTTGCTGACGGTCACCTCCCCGGCCATGGGTTGCAGCTGCCCAGCGAGCAAACGTGCTAGGGTGGTCTTGCCGTTGCCGTTGCGGCCCAGAAGCGCAATCCGGTCGTCGGGATCGATGCGTAGGCCCAATCCGGAAAGCACCGGCGTGTCGGCAACATAGCCCACCGCTGCACCGTCCAGAACCATCAGGGGCGGGCGTAATTTCTGGGGACTCGGGAAATCAAAAACCAGCGTCGGGTCTTCGGCCGCCGCGGCCACTGGCTCCATCCGGGCCAGCGCCTTCATGCGGCTCTGCGCCTGTCGGGCAGTGTGTGCCTTGTAACGCCAACGGTCAACATAAGCCCGAAGCTTAGCGCGTTTTTCTTCCTGTTTGGCGCGCATCGCCGCAACTTGGCTGAGGCGCTCAGCGCGGATTTTTTCGAACGCGTCGTAGCCGCCAGGATAGAGACTGATCTTGCCACCCTGCACATGCAGGATGTGATCAACCACATTGTTCAGAAGGTCACGCTCATGGCTGACCACCACCATGGAGGCGGGATAGGTCTTCAGAAAATTCTCCAGCCAGAGTGCCGCCTCTAGATCGAGATGGTTTGACGGCTCATCGAGCAGCAGCAGATCAGGCCGGGAAAACAGAAGTCCTGCGAGCGCCACGCGCATGCGCCAGCCACCCGAGAAATCCGACAAGGGCCGGTGCTGGTCCGCCTCGTCGAAGCCGAGCCCGGCGAGGATGCGTGCGGCACGAGCCGGCGCGCCATGGGCATCGATCAGCCCAAGCCGCTCGTGGATCACCGATATCCTGTCAGCGTCCGTCGCCGTGTCGGCCTCTTCCAGCAATTCCGTGCGATTAGTGTCAGCGGCGAGCACCATCTCAAACGGCGTCATCGTCCCGCCCGGTGCTTCTTGAGCAACGTAGCCGATGCGGGTGCCGCGCGGGGTCTCCACCGACCCATCGTCGGCCTCTAGTAGCCCGGCTATAATTTTTAGCAGGGTCGACTTTCCCGCGCCGTTGCGGCCGATGAGCCCCACCCGGCTGCCGGTCGGCAGCATGGCGGTAGCACCGGAGAGAATAGTCTCGCCGCCGAGCCGCGCGGTGATGTTGTTTAGGTTCAGCATGGGCACGCGCGGGATAGCACAGCGCCGCTATTCACGAAAACTCGATCAGAAGGCCCTAGTCTCCGATGAGACTTCGCAAATGCATGATGCCCCACTCTGCCGCCTTGGCATAACTGGGTTCACGCAAGATTTGCATGGAAAGATAACCCTCGAAATCGATCGCCTGCAAAGCATTGATAATCTCACCATAATCAATATGGCCCCCACCCGGATACATCCGGTTGCTATCGCTTATTTGCAAATAGTGCAGATGCTCACGGCACTCAAAGATACTACGCGCGAACGACGCATCCTCGATATTCATATGATAGGTATCGAGCATTACACCAAAACCGGGGCTGTCTAGTTCAGCGGCAAACGCGGCCCCATCTTGCGCGGTAAACCCGAAATCGACTGAGAAACGCGCCTGCGGTTCGAAAAGCACGCGGTTACCATGGTGCGCTGCATGATCGGAGCCCCTGCGGAACGCGTCGTACATCCAGCTGCGGGCCTCTTCGCTGCCGCCGATTTTGCCGCGGAACGATCCGACCAGGACATCAACAGAAAAATGGGCAGCAACATCGATCGCTGATATTAGCCGAGCTAAGGCCTCTGTGCGCACGGCCTCGTCCGGGTGACAAAGCCACAGCTTGTCTTGGAATCCTATCGCGGCTGTGTGAATCGATGCGATTTCTAGATCACGCGTGCTAACGGCCTTTTCAATCGCCGCGACATCCAACTCTTCCGGCAGACGAACTGAAAGCTCAACCCCGTCATATCCAAGCCCGGCAAGTACATCTAGATTCGCGTCCAGATCACCCTGCTGGGCCGGGAGTTGCGGGGTGTTCACCTCGGGAGATGCAACGCTGAAACCAATTTTCATTCTTATCCCCTATGCCGAATGGAACCGAATCTGATTACTCCGCTGCTTCACGCAGTTCAAAGCCCTCGGCCGACAGCCCGGCCGCAACCATAGCGTCGCCGATGCGAGCAATCTCGGCATCCGGCAACTTCACCAATGGCGGACGTACCACCGCGCGCTCTTGGCGCCCAAGATGGACGAGCGCCTCCTTCATTCGGTTGTGCATATCACCGAAGGGATCGGCGTAGAAGGACTCGGTAGCGTGCCACATATGCGCAGCGACAGCGCGCGCCGTGGCGAGATCGTCATCCTGAATCGCTCGAAACAGCGCCACCTGCATATCCGCGATGACCGAGCCAGCACCGGACAGCAGCCCCTTAGCACCCATTACCAAGGATGACATCATCCAAGCCGAGTTGGTCGACAACACGTTGACTGGCCGGTCCAAGCTCTGCAGCGTCTTGATATGGCGCGCATGAGCCTGAGGCGGCGACCAGTCCTTTACCGCCTTTATCGACGGGACCTCTTCAGTGAGCGCGACTAGGGTGTCCAGAGAATAGGCCAACTCATCACCATACTGGAATACGATCAGCGGCAGGTCAGTGGCATCGGCGATAGTCTTGAAGTGAGCCATAGCCATTTCGGGCCGGTGGCTGATGCCGCCCATACCCATAGAATGAGGCGGAAAGCAGAGTAGCGCAGAAGCGCCACCAAATTCCGCCATTTTAGCGATCTTTCCGGCCTCGTGACTGCCGTCTGAATAGACGCCGTTGATAAGTGGTAAATTGTCACCGATCTCATCCATGGCGACATCAAGGATATTGCGTTGCTCATCGAAGGAGCAGGCATGGATCTCAGACGAGTGGCCGTTCACCGTAACGGCACTGATGCCGTCCGTCGCTGCCAGAAAGGACAGGTGGCGCCGGGTCTCAGAAGCGTCAATTTCGAATTCCTCATCGAATGCGAGGATCGCTGCGGGGATCACACCTGCAGGGATATAGTCTTTAAATTTCGCCATACCCGTTCCTCCTGTCGTCGTTCTAACTCAGCCGTGATCATAATCGGCCAACGTCGAGCCGTCTTCCACATATACCGTTTTATCGTAGCCCTCTGGACGCCCGTTAGTTAGGGATTCGAGCAGCCAGTCGGCGATCGCTGGATAGATCTGTCCGGCCACCTCACCCATAGGATGGAACACACCTTCGTAAAGCCAGAGTTCCGTCGGCCCGCCTAGGCCAGCGCGGAACTTGGCAATGTCCTCGGGCGAGCAGAGCTCATCCATGTCACCGGCAACGAGCAGGTGGGGCACCTTCAGGCCTCTCGCCACTTCGGGCAGATGTGCGAGCTGAGCCACAAATTTATCAAACTCGGCCTCATCAGAATAGCCGGCCATATACATATAGATACGCTTGAAGTTCGGTTGGGCCTGTTCGAAAATCATGTCGTATGTGCCGACATTGGCCATCTGGCCGCAGACAGCGCTGATGCGAGAGTCGGCGGCGCCGATTAGTACGCCCCAGCGCGAGCCCATAGACATACCAAAGATACCAATCTGGTCAGCGTCCACATCATCCCGAGTAAGCAACCAGTCGACAACGGCCGAGGCCGCCTTTTCATAATTGTTTTCAGTCTGCCAGGTGCCGTCACGATTGCACGCCCCCTGCCCTGGCCCGTCGATAGCGCAGACATTCATGCCACGGGGGATGAACTCATTGTTGAACGGGTTGCAGACATCCTCCTTGACCTGGTCCATGCCCGGTAGCGCAATAATCGTTGGTTTGGGGCCTTCACCGGGCGCCTTGTGGAAGGTCGCGTAGGCCTTATGGCCAGGAGCGAACTCGACCGCCTTGGAAACCATAGTCCCACCTGACCATTCGACGACCTTGTCGTAGCAGCAGTACAAGCCCTCAAACCAGTCGACCTTTCGTGATTCACCGTGGATAGGGATCAGATGCTGAGCGCGTCCATAACAGATGGCGGCACGGTGGTAGAGCTGCCGTGCCGTATATAGACGCCCTCGCTCCTCGGCGTCCCTAGCCATATTTTCCAGCACAGCCGCGCGCTTAGCCCAGGCCTTTGGGAAGGAACGCCTTCCCGAGACCCTAGAATACACCGCATTCAGATCCTCAAACTTGGTACCACGTTCAAGGCGGTTACCCATGATGCCGGGATGCAGAACATCCTCATTGTCCGACAGCATAAGAAAATTATCGAATATCCAACCCTGTTCGGCGCGCAATTGCGGTTTTGTCATAGTGTTTGTTCCTCTTAATTTTCCCGAATAGTTAGGATTAAAAATTAACGACGGCACTGAACAGGAACGCTATGAGGCAACCACATATAGATCGGAAATTCTTTCTAGCCGCAGACCAAGAAAGAATTAGCAGAACTTCATGGCCGCAAATTTGTTCGGTTAGCCGTGTTCATGATTGGCCAGGGTAGTACCTTCCTCAATATAGACATCCGTACGCCCGCCAGCTGCGCGCCCATCATTCAGGGTGGTCAACATCCAGTCGGCCATCGCCGGATAGATCTCCGCCGCCACCTCACCCATGGGGTGGAAAATACCCTCATAAAGCCATAGCTCGCTGAAGTCCGCGAGGTTCTCGCGGAATGTGGCAATATCGTCGGGCGTGCACAGCTCGTCCATATCACCAGCGACCAAAAGATGCGGAACTCTCAGCTTTTTTGCCACGTCGGGGAGATGGTCGTGCGTTTGCATATGGGCGTCAAATTCATCCTCGTCAGTGTAGCCCGTCATATACATGAAGATACGTTTGAAGTTTGGCTGAGCTTGCTCGAAGATAATGTCGAAGGTACCAACATTGGCCATTTGGCCAATAACCGCCTTCACACGTTTGTCGTGGGCACCCACCTGGACACCCCAGCGCGAGCCCATGGACATGCCCATGACGCCAATCCGCTCGGCATCCACATCGTCGCGCGCAACGAGCCAGTCTATCACCGCGGACGCGGCATGCTGGTAGTTGTCGGCAGTAAGCCAAGTCTCATTGAAATTACACTCTCCTTGTCCCGGCCCATCCATCGCACAGACGTTCATCCCGCGCTGGGCGTAATCGTTGTCAAACGGATTGGCCACATCCTCCTTCAGCGCGTCCATGCCTGGCAGGATCAATACTGTCGGCTTAGGCCCATCGCCCGGCGCCGCATGAAAGACCGCGTGGGCGCTATGACCCGGTGCAAATTCTGGCCGCACCTTCTCCATGGTCCCGCCGAACAGCTCGATAAGCTTATCGTAGTTGCGGTAGAGCGCCTCGTAGCACTCATCCTTATGCGGATTGCGGTGGACCGGCACTAGGTGCTGGGCTCGCCCGAAACAGAGTGCGGCACGATGATAAAGCCGCCGCGCAGTTACCAGGCGACCCTTCGTCTCAGCCTCCTTGGCCATACCCTCAAGGACCAAGGCGCGCTTCTTCCAAGCCTTGGGAAACGAACGCCGGCCGGTTACCTTAGTGTATACTGCGTTCAGATCCTGCATGGTGAAACCGCGACCAACGCGAGTCCCCATAATGCCCGGATGCAGTACGTCCTCATTTTCCGACAGCATCAGGAAGTTGTCGAAGATCCAGCCCTGATCGGCACGAAGTTGCGGTTTCGTCATATAGGTGTCTCCCCTTCGAAAAAGCCCCGAATCATGCGGGGTTCATTTTTTCCAAACTACAATTATCTTTTGAACGCCACCAGCCATCGAATACGAAATTTGGGCAGCCACCCTTTAATGGTCATAATCAAGCCCGCACCAATTCCGAGAAAACCATGACCATTGAAACCCGACTCCATCCAGAACTAAACCTAGAATTTTCGCCCCCAATCGCGACGATCATGTTCGACGCGCCGGACAACGAGAACCGTCTTAACCCCGACAGCCTGCGAAGCCTCGGCGCTTTGATCAACGAATTAAGCTCCAGCACCGACATTCATGTCGTGATTTTAACCGGTGCGGGCGAGGAATGGTTCTCGGCCGGCCTAATGAATCCGGCCATCCGCGCGACGATGACCAAGGACGAGGTCATTGCCTATGTTATTGACGGCAATCAAATCTGTGATGGGCTGGAAGCACTGCCCCAAGTCACGATTGCCGCGATCAACGGAAAGGTCGTCGCCGGCGCATCAGAACTTGCGCTGGCTTGCGACATCCGGATCGCGGGCGAGCATTCGACCCTGATGCTGCCCGAGGCGAAGTGGGGCGGGTTTCCCGGCGCGGGTGCACCTCATCGTTTGCCAATGGCGGTGGGGCATGCCCATGCCCTTGAACTTATTGCGTCAGGAAAGCAGATCGATGCCAAGGAGATGACGCGTATCGGCTTCGTCAATCACCTGCACCCGAAAGGGAAGGTTTTGGCAGCTGCCGTCGAACTCGCCAAGACCATCGGCGCAAACGGACCGTTGGCAACCCGCGGGGCCAAGCGGATAGCCCGTGCGCGCAAGGAACCAGGATTCCGTGCAGCCCGCGAAATGTCCGACACCTTGCGTCACGCCCTTGAATGGAGTTACGACGTGGACGAAGGGATCGCCGCAGCGAAAGAAGGGCGCCCGGCTAAGTTCACCGGACGATAGTCGTCACCCGCCAAAAATTTGCTTTAGACGCGCGAAGGGATAGCCTGTATCAAACAATTGTTCAGCTGATTGAGAGGAATAACGATGGCGGAGTTCACCGCTGCGGATCTGGCCGTAGAGGACCAGTACAAACTGATGAGTGGCGCGATTGTCCCGCGACCAATCGCCCTGACGGTGACAATCGGGCCCCAAGGACCGAATGCGGCACCGTTTAGTTTCTTCAACTGCATCGGCGTGTCACCCCCGATGTTTATGATTGCCTGTAGCCCCAAAACGGGGCCCAAGTCGGGCGGCAGCTCCGGCTTGCTTAAGGACACAGTGGCAAACCTCCGCCACCATCCGGAGATGGTCGTCCATATCGTCGACTATGAGCTGCGCAACCGGATGAACGCCTGCGCACTCGACTATGACAGCGACGTCAATGAACTGGAGATCGCCGGCTTCAACACTGCGCCGTCGAAACTTGTCGAGCCGCCGCGCATCACCAACTGTCGGGTGGCACTTGAGAGCCGGCTGATCGACATCCACGAGATGGGCGATCTACCTTACTACGTGATCTTCGGCGAAGTTGTGCATTTCCACATAAATGATGCAGTGGTGAACGACAGGCTACATGTAGACCTCAAGGCACTGGACGCACTGGGCCGGACGGCTGGAAATGGCGGCTATATGAAAATTACGGATACGTTCACGATGCCATTCCTGCACCCACCGGGGTCGGCGCCACCCGCAGAGGCGGTCACCGAGGCACAGGAAGTAGCGAAGACCGACCGCGACGACTGAACGCAAGGAAGATGTGTGGATGAACAACAGCACCTCCGCGTTCGAATCGATCAACGCTGAGCTTGTCTATGCGGTAAATACCGGTGAGAGGCTAGTCAACAAGACCATGCCCGATGGCGATATGTCCCGGGTTGTCAACGGGACTTTCGAGACGCACCCCCAGACGATCCGTAATGGTCGGCTAATACGCGACGAGTTCTCTCTGGACCACAACGGATTTGTTTTCTGCGATCACCGTACGGCTGTCACAGATTTCTTCGAAAAGGACCAAATCACGAGCATATATTACGACGAAGCTTCTAAGTTAGTATCCGAAATAAGCGGTGCGTCCCGGGTCGAAGTCTTTGATCATACCGTTCGGTCGGGCGACGAAAACACACGCAAAGAGAAGCTTTTCCGAGAGCCTATCCATTCGGCACATAATGACTACACCGAAAATTCGGGGCCGCGCCGGGTTCGGGAGATATTCCCGGACGAGGCCGACAACCTGCTTTCGCGCCGCTTCGCTATTATCCAAGTATGGCGAGCAATCCGAAAGCCGATTGAGGTCGACCCGTTGACGATCTGCGATGCACGAACGTTTCAGCCCCAGGACCTAATAACCGCCGAACGCCACTACCCGCATCGGGTTGGCGAAACCTACCGCCTTGCCTTCAGCTCGGGACAGCAATGGTACTACTTCCCTCGCATGACCCGGGACGAGGCGCTGGTGTTCAAGGTCTTTGATTCCGACAAGGGCCTAGATGCACGCTTCACGCCGCATACCTCGTTCGCCGATCCGACAAGCCCGAAGGACAGCCCGCCGCGCGAGAGTATCGAGATTCGCACCTTCGCCTTCTTCGATTAGACCCTGCGCGCCAATGCTGCAGGGCACTGTTTAACGCCAACCTAACCGCGGTTGACCGACGGTTTTCAAAACCTCGCCACCCCGTAATTGCACACCCTACAACTCTATGATGGTCGCCGAGAAACCAGCGGCGACGGACTACTCCCAACGGCCGCCTATCAAGACGAAAGCGACCCGGGCAGGTTTTCCGGACCGGTTGGTCCAAGCGTGGTTGGTGCCGCGCTGGATCAGCACGTCGCCGGGCCCCAGCACCGTCTCTTCATTTTCCATGATCGCCGTAATCTCGCCTTCGATGACAATGGCATAGTCCACCGTCTCAGTGGTGTGCATACCCGGATGAGAATTTCCGTCGCCGGGCCGTTCCGCGTCGTCGAATAGCTTGCCGAACATACCTTCGAACTGGCGAGCCATCTCTTCGGGATCCTCTGGATCGGGCGGGTACTCAATCACGCGCAGGACGGTGCCGCCGGCGGGCGGAAGGACCCCTTCATGTTCTTCGACCGCGTCGGGTGCGCCTACCGGCGCGGGCGCAGCACCCGTCACCCAGATATTGTTCACCACATAGCCGGGTCGCGCCTCAACCGTACGTACGGCCGGTGTCGGACCATCTTCGGAGATATAGGAATTTCCATCCGCATCTATTGCCGTAACAACGCGCCGCGTTACCTGATAATCTTGGCTCATTCTTTATCCCTCACACGATTTACAATTCATGTTAATCCGTATTCTACACGACACACCGCGCACAACATTCTGTTAGTCTGGTATCCTCTTTTTCTGGATGTACCGTCATTAGCGCACCTGCAACAGCAAGAACCGAATCTTCGCAGACCGCCACGAGCAGTATAGGCGCACGCGCGATCAGCAGCGTAACCCTTGGCAGGTGCACTCCGAAAGACTAGAGCATCCACCTTCTTTCCTGTCAGCCCGGACGACAGCAACACGAGACGTTATGACCCTGCTCTGGATTCCCCTCACCATCGCAGCCGCATTCCTGCAGAATTTACGTTCAGCCCTGCAGAAGCATCTAAAGGACGAGCTCGGTACTATCGGAGCCACCTTCGTACGCTTCGGCTACGGCTTTCCCTTTGCACTCTTGTATCTCGCCGCACTGATATTCGTCTTCGAGTTCGAACGCCCGCGGTTCAATCCGGAGTTCTTAGCTTGGTCTGCAACGGGTGGTCTCGCACAAATTCTCGCGACGGGCTTGCTGGTCACCCTGTTCGATGCGCGCAACTTCGCGGTTGGCACCACATACTCCAAAACCGAAACTGTGCAGGCTGCGGTCTTCGCGCTGGTATTCCTCGGCGAGACAATTTCAACCACCGCAACCATCGGTATACTTGTAAGCCTCGTCGGCGTGATCGCCATATCGGCTTCTCGCGCGCAGTCTGGTCTGGCCGGGATAGCTAAATCCTGGCTAGCCCGCCCGGCCCTAATTGGTCTCGCCTCAGGCGCATTCTTTGGTATCGCCGCCGTATCCTACCGTGGGGCATCTCTTTCACTGGGCGGTGACGGATTTCTGGTTCAGGCATCCTTCACACTGGCAGTGGTGCTAGTTTTTCAAACCGTGGCCATGGCTATTTTCATGGCTCTACGCGACCCGGGGGAGATCAGCCGCGTGATCAAGGCGTGGCGAGTGGCGGGACTAGTCGGGCTGAGCGGTGCACTCGCTTCAATCGGCTGGTTCACGGCAATGACCATTCAGAACGCAGCCCTGGTTCGCGCTCTTGGCCAGATCGAGCTCGTTTTCACGGTCGCCTCGTCCGTACTCATTTTTCGCGAGAAGATTTTCCGGCTCGAATTCACCGGTATTGTCTTGATCGTCACAGGAATCATCATCCTGCTTTTGCATTAAATCTAACTGGAGTGACCAAAATGAAAGCGGTTCAGATTCAGAACTACGGCGGGCCCGAGGTCGTAGAGATTATCGACATTCCTACGCCCGCGCCCGACCCCGGCCAAGTTCTGGTCAAAGCACACACGTTCGGGCTGGGCTATCCCGACGTTTTACTCCGTACCGGCGTCTACAAATGGCGTCCAGCACTACCGAGCATCCTGGGCAACGAGATGAGCGGGCATATTGAGGCCGTGGGAACCGGCGTGACCGGGTTCGAGATCGGCCAGCCAGTTCTAGTTTTCGGCACTGGCGGCGGTCGCCATGCCGAATACAACGCTGTCGACACGGCACTAGTAACCCCGCTCCCGGAGGCGGTCGACCTGGAGGCCGCAGTGAGCATCCCGAATTACCTCGTTGGCTGGGCCATGCTG
>PBMH01000006.1 GCA_002722515.1 Alphaproteobacteria bacterium
CTCTAGCCAACTGAGCTAATGGCCCCTTGGAAGGGTTTCAGGCCTTGAACCGAAGTCGCTTTGCGAGTCTAATTGGCGCGACTTCTCGGGATTGTTACATTCCGGGGGAATATGGTCTGAAGGACTCTATTGTACCCGTTTCTTCGGAGTAGAGGAGGGCTCTGTGCATACCAAGTTTGGAAGCCGCTGGGCTGTCGATGAGATTCGTTGAATCGTTGGTACCCATTTGAAGCAGGACGCGGAGGTCAAACTCGCGAAGGGCTTGGCGGTCGAACGTTCGGTTGAGGTTTGTCAAGGTGTCCGTTGCGGCGATGACATGGATGCCAAGCGTTGGGCCTTCCTTCAATACTTCAGCAAGAATCTGAGCAGGTGTTTTCTCTTTCTCTTCGCCGCCCATTGAGAAGCCAAAGTCGTCTTCGTCTCGCCGTAAATCGCGATACCGGTGGAGCCCATTGATGACGAGGAACTTCGTTGGTTGATCTGTCGCGCCATTTGTCAGTCTGCGTTGTAAATCAGCATAGAGTTCTCGCATCGCAAGTTCTACTTCACGCATGTTTACGATATTGACGTGGCATGAAAGTTGTTCAGCAGTCTTAGATAACACGTTTGCCTGCGTTGAATCTGCTGGTGTTGAATCGAGCAGAATGAACGCGCCATCTGCAGGTGGATACTGCGCATCAATCGATTGCATCACACTCGACACCATCGTCGTGATGGTTTCTTCTTGCTGTCCTAGTAACAGCAAGTTGCTCGCTGAAGTCGGTCTTAAAACTGCTGCAGTGTCTTCCTTAATTGCCATCGCTCCGCCAAGCCACGCTTTGACTGCAAGTGGTTTCTCATGACGAGTAGCGCTACTGAAGGCGGTGTTGTCAGCAAGGAACGTCGGCTTATTGCCTTCGTACACAACCATGTCGCGGTTCGCGCTATTGCCATCTTTCTCAGCAAGTTTGCCTAAGTAGGATTCCCTCAGCGATTCGTCGAGCCAGACGATTTGGAACGGTGAGTTGCCTTCGACTTTGCCTGCAGCGTCGTTGTAAATTGCTTCGCCTGGTCTAGATAGCAAACGGGCTGCGGCGTTGTCTTCATTAAGAATAATGTAACTGTCTTGTTCTGAACATTGAAGCGCGACGCGTACAGCCATTTGGCCCATCGTTGAACGACTGAGTGTATAAGCGCCATCCAAAGTTTGTGAGCCCATAATGGCGTGTATGCCAAATGCTCGACCTTGGCGAACGAGTCTATCTAAAAGCAAATTCGCTTCTTGGGCGACATGGTCATCATCGACAAAGAACTCTTGGAATTCATCTATGATGAGCAAGATGCGCGGCATCGGTTCATCTGACTTATCCCTGAAGCCCGCGATGTCTTGAGCGCCTAAGTCTCTAAAGAGTTCGCCGCGGCGTTTGAGTTCTTCATCAATCCGTTTCAAAACGCTGATGCCAAACTCGCGGTCACTTTCAACAGCAACAACGCGTGCGTGTGGCAATTGGTGTGTCGCGTACGTTTTAAACTCAACACCTTTCTTGAAGTCAACAAGATAAAACTCTACTTCTTCTGGGCTGTACCAAAGTGAAAGATTCGTAATGAGCACATGGAGTAGCGTCGATTTACCAGAGCCAGTTTTGCCTGCAATGAGTGCGTGCTGTGCAGTGCCTCTTCCGAGTGTCAAGTTCTGCAACTTCGATGCGCCTGCTCTGCCGAGCGGGATTGCGACTTTGTTCGTCGTAGACTGTGACCAGAGTTCATCATCGTTTGGAGCAATAACACTAAATGGAACTTCAACGCGGTGCGTATCTTCAGCACGCTCGCCAACTTTCTTGACAATCGTTGTGGTTGACGATTCGCTCGGCGGGGTATCAATTGTGAGGGGTAACTTCGATAGTTCTCCATCTTCAACGATAAAGACATCGTCAACTAACGTAAACCGAGTTTCGATCCGATTGAGGGTTGCATCATCGATTCCGTTTGGGAGTTGCAATGAACTGTCTCGGTGAATGAGCACATAGACGCCGCATCTTGCGCCACTTGTGATGATTGAAGCGAGCCGCTTTGCTGCATTCTCAGAGAAATTATTTGGNAAGTCNGCAATGACNAGGAANCGGTANGGNTCTGCNATNTCNCCGGCCTGNTTGTTGTACTCNTNAATNGTTTNAAACTCATTNCGNANATACTTTTGAATCACAGTTTCCATGTGNTCAGTTANNCGGGCGAGTTGGGTATCAATATGTTTTGGCTCAGTCCATGCTCTATCTAAGAGTTGCGCGTCTTCAAAATCTGCAAGGTGAAGAACGCCTGCAAAACTTTGACCGAGACCAACTGGGTCGATTAACGTGAACTTCGCCTTTCCGGGTGGAATTGAAGTCAATGAACGCATCATCGCAACTTGNAGTGCAGCAATTGCTTCATCGCGTTTTGATCCGTCAGTTGCAATCAGAAATGAAGCAGCATCAGGTAAACAAGAACAAATCGGAATAGTGACCGTTGATTCGGCAGGTAGTGGAAAATGTTGTTCGCTAGGGCATTCTCCACCAACAGTAGTGAGGTCAATTGATGCACTACCAATGGGTATGTTTAGCGCTGCTTCTGAAGGCGGCGACCACCCACTCCAATCGCTACTCCAGATAGGGTGGTTGTCCGAAACAAGAGCGTTCCAATTGTATGTGGACTCAGTAAACGATGACATGCCGTTTGCCCATGCTTCTTTTAGCGTTGCGAGTGTTTCTGCTTCTTCCTTGTCGAGCGAAGCAATCGTATCGCTGTAAGTTTGCTTGATGCTTTCATTAGTGGTTGTGTATTCGGAATCAAGTAATGTGTTTGTCTCATCAAACTTGGCATGAGCCTCTTTGGTGTCGCTTTCAATTTTGGCTTCTAGTTTTTCAGCGACCGCTTCAAATCTTGCTTTTTCTTTTTCAAGATCTTTTTTGAGTAGTCTGTCAATCTCTTCAAGCCGTGGTTTATATCGTGCTTCTGCCTTTTTGATTTCGACATCACGGTTTGTCGTGATGCCTTTCTCTTCCATTCGACGCACTTTGTCAATCTGCGACATCGAAGTATCAAACAACGAACTTGCATGTTGCACACATGATGCAAACTCTTTGTATTTGCTTCGTACTGAGTTTGAACCTGAAGCGTACGTGATTAAAAAAGCAAACAACACAAAACCGCTCGCACATGTCGGAATGACGAAGAATGGCGTGTTGAGTTCCCATTCTGTGTATGTGCCACCCGCTGCGATCGATGCTGCGAGCGTAAACAACACGATGAAGTGGGGTTTGTAGCCGGAAAACCACTTCGCTTTGGGGTCTGACTGAATTGCCTCAAGAGCGAGTTCCGCTTGATTGACATATTCAACCATCGAGACAGCATCCTCACCATTATCGTCATCTGCGACTTGTGAAACTTGTTGACGCATGCGAGAAAGCGTTTTTGGCGCTTCCTTTGTAAGTGCGTCAAGGCGTTCCTTTGCATTGTCGAGTTCTTCTTGGGCTTCCTTGGCTCGCTTTCTTGGAACTGGGATTGCGCCCTCGTACACCGATTCCGCAAGCCAGACAGCTTCATTGAGTTTCGCTTCAGACTGTTCTGCAATCTCCTCAGCTTGCGTGTTGATTTCTATGATGCGTTGTTCGTGTTTGTCCTTGAGAATGTCAGGTTCTTCTTCTTTGCGACGTTCAATTTTTGCAAGCGTTTGTTCCTTCAGCTGAAGAGCGTCTTCTCGCTTCACTGCAATTGATTGCTCGCATTCTGCAAGCGCATGATCTCGCACTTTCTCAGCATCAATACGCCTCTGGCTAATACTGCTTGTCATTTCCCTTTCTTTGTCCGCTGTTTCGCGAATGAGATGACGAACTTGACTGACGACAAGTGATTGCGAATCGAGTTGAAGAGGGGGGTTAGACATTGCGTTGAATTGTACCGAGAATGAGAGGGTTCCTTATATGCAATCGTTTTGCGCTCGGGCAATCGTTTCGCCCATTGTTTCCATTGAACCAATGGCAGTTTTTACGGCATCACGAAGCGGGTCAATGTGCTTGTTTTCAATCTTGCGACTGACGGGGTCGTCCCAATGTTCAGTTGCTTGATCCCAATGAAGCAATAGAGCTTTAGTCGCTTTCATCAGTTGAGATTTCGCTGTCTGTGTGCTCATCTGTTGTGTCACTTCCTTTCCGAGCGATGGATTCAGGTGTGGATTGCGTCTCTGCGAGTTGTTCGTCTTTTGTAAGCGTCGTTGATAGATAGGCTTCAAGCGAACGGATTGAGTTGTCTAGTTGAACGACGACTTTTTGGAGTTCGCCATCGAGGGCTGAACTTAAGGGTGTGAGTCCACTTCGATACTCGTGTTGCAGTCGTTCGAATCTTCTAGACCACTGCGTTGTTTTTTCCATTTTTTCAATTGCGTGTTTGATTTCAGCTTCGCGTTTTTTCACAAGTCTCACTTGGTCTGTTGGACCTCTTGGATTATCTGGTTGTGAGATCGTTGCGCGAAACAGTTCGCTCTTTGCTTGGTTGAGCCGCTCTTCACCTTTGCGAATCTGTTGTTTCCAGAACATCGGTTGTGTCGACTCAAGCCATTGGCTTACACGACCAACTTCACTGTCTGAGGTCGAAATCGCTCGCTTCGCATGGTCAATAAACTTAATCAGTGCGGAGCGGAAATCTCTGAGTGCTTCTAATGATCGGACGTTTGCGGCTTGGGACATAGATTACTTTTGTTGTAAATAATCCTCGATGCGCTGTGCTTTGCGAAGGAGGAAGGGGATTTGTTCAGCGGACGCTTTTGTAAAGCGGTCCATTGCCTTTACGGTAAAGTCAAACTCTTCCTCAAACTTTCGTTGTTCTTGATCACGCCAACTCTGTGATAACGTCGCCATTCTTGACCGCATGAGTTGCAATTGATGTGTTAAGTCATCATTAAACCGTTTTAAGTCATGGGCGAATCGTCTAATTTCTTCTGGGTCTGCAATTGCTTTTGCCATATAGCGAATTCCTATCTATTTATAAAGGATACCGCTCACGCATTTGAATGGCTAGTGAAACCTGAAAAAATGCGATTTAGATGTCAAAAGAACGGGTTTGAATGAATTCAATGAATCACATGCGGTAATATTTTTTGATTTACCGCTTTGTCGTCGTGTTCGGTGAATGACTCTTCGCGGGTCTTCCAACCGAATAATAAGTAAAGCCTTGCTCAGCCATTGATTTCTCATCAAAGATATTGCGACCATCAAAGATTAGTGGTTCTTGAAGTAGCGCTTTGACCTTGTTTAGGTCACACATTCCAAACTCTGGCCATTCGGTACAGACAACTAGAGCGTCCGATTGAGTAGCGGCTGTGTACATGTCATTTGCTAACTCGATTGCTGACACTTCAGCTTTGAAATTGTCTCCAGCTTCTGGGTCGAATCCAACAACGGTTGCACCACAGTCAATGAGCTTCCTTGCGATGTCAATAGATGGCGCATCTCGCACATCATCAGTTCGCGGTTTAAACGCGAGTCCCCACATCGCAATACGTTTTCCTTCAAGCGTGCCTCCGAAATGGTCAATAATACGCTTGGCAAACCATGCGCGCTGTCTCAAGTTCAATTCATGAACCGCAGTATTGACGAGGCATGGGGCACCGGCCTCTTGTCCCATTTCCATCACAGCGAGGGTGTCCTTCGGGAAACATGAGCCGCCATATCCAATGCCCGGCCTGAAGAAGGCAGTGCCAATTCGGTTGTCTGAACACATTCCGGTTCGCACAGCTTCGATGTTTGCGCCATTGCGTTCGCAAAGCGATGCAATTTCATTGATGAAACTGATTTTGCAAGCAAGCATGGCGTTGCTTGCGTACTTCACCATTTCAGATGATGGAATGTCAAAGAAGAGGAGCGGTCTGCCTTCGCCAACGAATGGGGCGTACAATTTGGTCAGTACTGTTTGGGCACCATCAGTATCTACACCGCAAACGACACGGTCTGGTCTGCGGAAATCTTCAATAGCATTACCTTCGCGAAGGAACTCTGGGTTATTAGCAATGGACATGCGTTCTGGTATACGCTCGCTTACTTTATATGTGGTGCCAACAGGCACAGTTGATTTTACGACAATGAGTGGCGAGCGGTCACTTTCTGAACTTGTTGCGATGTCATCTGCAACTCCAAAGACATGACTCAAGTCACATTCGCCGTTAGCGCCGGTTGGAGTGCCAACGCAAATGAAGATGACATCAGCGTCTACATAAGCGTCTGCTTTAGAACATGTGAAATGAAGCCGGTTGTCATCGATGCACTTGGTCATCATCTCAGATAGCCCTGGTTCATAGAAAGGGCTTTCGCCATTGGATAGTTGTTCAATTTTCGATATGTCAACATCAAGGCATGTGACATCGTTGCCTGCATTTGCAAAGCAAGTTCCAGTGACGAGCCCGACATACCCTGTGCCTACTACGGTGATATTCATCAGGAACATTTTACATTAAGTATGGTTTATTGGCTAAATGCCTTTACCAATAAGCTTGCGCAAGTTGTAACGTAGTTTTCGAAAGGGAACACGTCTTATCTTCCATTTGAGGATGGCGTCTTCTTTTTTGCAAGTTTTTGGTCGAGGTGCGTGTTTAGGAACATACCAGTTATTGAATACTGTTCTTTTAACGAGTTCGTATCCTTGTGAGCAAATCAGATGGTGGGTGTCTAAATCTAAAAGGTTATCTTCCAAGAGGATTAAGTTTGGTTGCCAATCCTGAAGTGTGAACCCTTTAAATACTTCAAGTTGAGCGCCTTCTACATCAACAGAGACAAAAGAAAGTGATCCTTGCAAATGTTCAGATAGGATTGAATCTACAGTTCGAACGTCTACAGTCAAGGTAGATTGAACTTTTACTCGTTTATCTAAGAAACTAGAGGAGAGGGTTGACTTCCCGGTATCCTCAGCAATTTGAAACTCGGCAGAGTTTGGCGATCCTGGCTCGCTACATGCGCATTCTAGAACGATTGAACTTGGCCTCTCTTGTGACAGTTCATTGCATAACTCTGGGATTGGTTCTACGAGAATTCCCCTCCATCCAAGTTGTTCTAGATGGTATGTTTGAGAATTTAGATAAGGATCATTTGCGCCAATCTCAAGAAAAAAACCTTCGTTGGTATCGAGGTACTCTCTGATGAGTTGCTGTTCAGCGAGTGCTTCTCTCTGTTTGATGTCAAGCTCATGAGGGAAATCTCTATCCGCAACAGTTCTATAAAAGTGTTCCATGTTAGAGTGTTTGTCCTTCAAGCGTAAGTAAGTAATTTTTCCGCTTCAGTTGAATGCTTTGCGGATTCGTTGTTCCAGTATATCCATGAAGCTTCCTGCTCGATGAAACGACCCTATGGCAAGGTGTCAATATGGTCATTGGATTGTTCCGCATCGCTTGCCCTGCAGCACGAGAGGCAAGGGGCGAACCCGCCCGAGTTGCAAGGTCTTTGTAAGAGATTGTTTCTCCATAGGGGATTTCACGACAAGCGTCCCAGCAACGTTTTGCAAAGGGTGGTCCATCTGGAGTGTCTACTTCAAACCAATCGATTTGCTTGCCATCGAGATACCGGCGGAGTTGTTTTGCGAGTTTTTTTGAGGGCTCTTGGTCTACACAAGCATCTCCAAAATGGCATATCAAATTATTCTCAATATAACCAAGAGTCAGCGGTCCAACTGGTGTTACAAACAACATGCTCTGTGTAAGATACCACGCATGAATGAAACTGCACCACCGGACTCAACTGTACTTGACCCACACTCCATTGCCCTATTGACTATGATGGAGCAAGAAGATCCAGACATCGCCTCTTGCATGGCAAAAGAAGCTCAGCGCCAACAAAACACGCTTGAACTGATCGCTTCCGAGAACCATGTTTCGCCTGCAGTTATGCACACTATGGGTTCTTGGCTGACCAACAAATACGCAGAGGGTTATCCCGGCAAGCGTTATTACGGTGGATGTGAACATCACGACAAGATTGAAGACATCGCACGCGACCGAGCAAAAGAACTTTTTGGTTGTCGATATGCAAACGTTCAACCGCACAGTGGCGCAAATGCAAATGTTGCGGCGTTCATGGCACTCCTTAATCCAGGGGACACCGTGCTGTCACTTCCGATTTCCTCTGGAGGCCATTTGAGCCATGGTCTCAAGCCAAACTTTTCAGGCACGTTCTACAACATTGAAAGTTATGAACTCGATCCAGAAACCGAACGACTCGATTATGACCACATTCAAAAACGAGCAAAAGAAACAAAACCCAAAATGATTATCTGTGGGTACAGCGCTTACTCAAGAACGATTGACTTCAAGCGATTTAGAGAAATCGCGGATACAGTTGGTGCGTATCTCATGGCAGATATCGCACACATTGCAGGACTCGTTGCCGGCGGGCAACATCCATCGCCATTCCCGCATGCGCACATCGTCACGACAACAACTCATAAAACACTCCGAGGACCTCGCGGCTGTCTCATCATGACTGATGATGAAGAGGTCGCAAAAATGGTCGACCGGAAAGTCTTCCCTGGTTCGCAAGGTGGCCCGCTCATGCATGTTATTGCGGCAAAAGCAGTCGCATTTGGCGAAGCATTGCAACCGGCGTTTAAGGACTATGCGGTAAACATCGTTGCAAACACGAATGCACTCGCTGAGGCATTGGTCTCTTACGGCTATCGATTATGTACAGGCGGAACAGATAATCACCTGTTACTGGTTGACCTTCGTCCCCGAGATGAAAATCTTACAGGAGCAGATGCTGAAGATTGGCTTGGGAGTGCTGGCATCGTGACAAATAAGAACGGGATTCCAAATGATCCACGCAAGCCAATGGTGACCAGTGGTCTTAGGCTTGGAACTGCAGCGCTCACAACTCGAGGATTGAACACCGATGACATGCGCGAAGTGGCTTCGATGATTGACAGAGTCCTCGATTCAAAAGGTGACGAAGCAGTTTGTGCTGAAGTGAGAGCCGAAGTCGAAGCGATGTGTGAAAAATATCCTCTGTATGGGCATTGATTTCAAGCACTGATGGAAACTACATTCAACATTGTTCTTTGTTGTCCGCAGATTCCAAACAATACGGGGAATATTGGCCGCACTGCACTTGCAACGAATTGCGTGCTGCACATCATTCATCCAATTGCTTTTGATATGGACGAAAAAGCACTTCGGCGAGCAGGTCTAGATTACTGGCATGAACTGAAAGTCGTTGAGCATGACTCGTGGGAAGCATTCGTAAATGGTGAATCGCCAGAGCGTTTGTGGCTATTCACGACGAAAGCAGAGCAATTGTATTGGGACGTTTCATACCAAAAGGGAGATTACTTGCTCTTTGGTTCTGAACAATATGGCGTCTCGGAATATGTTCACGCTTGGGTTGAATCAACTTTCGGCAAAGACGCAAGAGTGAAAATGCCAATGCTCAATCAAGCTAGAAGTCTCAACCTCGCTACCGCTGTTTGTGCAGGTGTTTACGAGGGATTGCGTCAAATTTCATCTTAAATGTCTTTTGGGGGCTCCTAAATGAAGCAATCTGTGACCACATGGGTACTCGCAGATGCTATATTCATGATTCAAACAAGTAAATACACACATCTTTTGGAAGATTGGAGAATTATAAGAGATGGCAAAATATACAACGACTGATATTCGCAACATTGCGATGACCGGCTCAGCTGGAGCCGGAAAGACGACTCTTGTAGAAATGATGTTAAACGCTGCTGGTGAAATCGGCAGCGTTGGTACTGTAGAGCAAGGGAATACGGTTTGCGATTTTGATGAGTTAGAACAGGAGTATGGTCATGGGATTGACAGTGCGGTTGCTCACTTTGATCATAAAGGCGCACACGTCAACATCGTTGATACACCAGGTAGTCCTGGATTCCTAGGCAAAGCGGTTGCATCGTTTCCAGCAGTTGAGACGCATGTCGTCATGATTGACGCTGGCGCAGGCATCGACACGATGACTCGCAAACTGATGTCGCTGGGTAAAGATCGCCAACTCCCACAAGTCATTGTTGTCAACAAGCTTGACCATGCAAATGATTTAGCAGGCTTGCTTGAACAGATTCAGTCAACATTTGGAAGCGTCTGTAGGCCCGTTAACCTTCCAACAGATAATGGAAGCGGCGTCATTGACTGTTTCAAAAATGCAGAAGGTGACAGTGACCTTGGCGATATTTCTTCTTTCCATACAGGCATAGTTGACCAAGTCGTTGAGATTGATGAAGAGTTGATGGAAACCTATCTTGAACAAGGTGAAGTGAGCCCTGATCAACTGCATGGGCCATTTGAGGCAGCGCTAAGAGAGGCGCATCTCATTCCAATCATGTTCATGTCTGCAAAGAACAATGTTGGTGTAACAGAGTTTATGGACTTTATTGCAGAACTCTGCCCCAACCCACTCGAAGGAAACCCCCGAACCTTCGTCGCAGGAGAAGGTGAGTCTCAAGAAGAGTGGCATGCATGCAATGACGGTGAACATCCCGTAGCGCATGTGTTTAAAGTTTCATCTGATCCTTATGTTGGGAAGTTGTGTGTCTTTAGAGTCCATCAAGGTGCAATGAACAACAAGACGAACCCAAAAGTTGGCGACAGCAAAAAAGGCATCAAGCTCAGTCACGTCTTTAAACTGCAAGGCAAGGACCATGTCGAGATTCCTGAGGTGATTTCGGGCGATATCGGCGCAGTCGCAAAGATTGAAGAACTCAACTTTGGTAGCGTTATGCACGATGGTTCTATCAGTGATCAAATGAAAATCAAACCGCTTCCAATGCCAAAGCCGATGTACGGTCTTGCGATTGATGCGGCAAATAGAAATGCTGAAACAAAATTGGGAGAAGCGCTAGCGAAATTACAAGTTGAAGACCCAACCCTTGAAATTGACCGCGTTGCTGCAACTGGTGACCTTGTGATGCGCGGGCTTGGTGATATTCACCTCCGTGCGAAACTGCGTATCTTGAAAGATCGTTTTGGCGTTGAAGTGGATACTCGCACACCTAAGGTTGCATATAAGGAAACAATTACAGCGAATGCTGAAGGCCACCACAGGCATAAAAAGCAGTCTGGTGGTTCAGGTCAGTTTGGCGAGGTATACCTCCGCATCGAACCAGCAGTTGGTGAAGAGGCAGAAGAAACCTCAAACGGTTTCGTCTTTGTCGATGATACGTTCGGCGGATCAGTGCCAAAACAATTCATGCCTGCGATCGAAAAGGGTGTGAAGGCAGTGATGGCAGATGGCGCGATTGCGGGCTATCCGATGTACAACATTAAAGTCACTGTCTACGACGGAAAGCATCATGCAGTGGACTCAAAAGAGATCGCTTTCGTTACTGCGGGTAAAAAAGCGTTCATCGATGCAGTTCAAAAAGCGAAACCGGTATTGTTAGAACCATTTGTGAAATTACACATAGCGATTCCAACTGACATGATTGGTGATATCTCATCAGACATGTCAGGTAGACGTGGTCGAATTCTTGGCACTGAAATGTTGCCAGGCGACCAAGCACTCCTCGAAGCGGAAGCACCGCTCTCAGAAGTGATGTCATACACAAGTCAACTGAAATCAATCACCGGTGGTACTGGCTCATATGAAATGGAATATTCACACGATGAGCGAACGCCAGCGAATGTTCAAGCAGATGTTGTGAAGGCATTCCAGCCACAGGATGATGAATAAGTTCTAAAAGCCGTGGATGACAAACGGATTCGTTTGTCGTTCATGGCCAATGGTTGTCGAGGGACCGTGACCGGGGTACACCATCATGTCGTCAGGGAGGGACATGATGGTTTTTTGTATGGAGTTTCGAAGGTCATCGACATTGGATGTGGGAAAGTCATGTCTGCCAATTGAACCAGCAAACAGCGTGTCGCCAACGATTGCTTGGTTGGATTCATCGTGAATGAAGCAAACGCTTCCCGGACTGTGCCCTGGTGTGTGGACGACGCGCCATGTTGAATCGCCTAGTGTCAGTGTTTGTCCGTCATCAAGCATTTCGGTAGGGGCTGTCGCGGTGACTGGGCGACCGGCTAATCCGGACAAGTTCAGCATTGGGTTCATATTCCACTCTTGCTCTTGAGCGTGCGCATAAATTGGGATGTTGCCAGTATGAGCGAGCAATTGGTCAATGCCAGCAATATGGTCGGAATGACAATGCGTGAGCAGAAGTGCTTTTGGTTTTAAATCATTTGCTGCCAGATACTCAATGAGAACGTCTGGCTCATAGCCACAATCGATGACCCAGCACGCATCGCCCGCTGTGACAGCAAAACAATTGGTTTGGTAATCGCCGAGTGCAAAAGGTTTGATCTGGATGGTCATGGTCTTCCTTCTTCCAAGTTACAATGGATGCAACATGATACGCCGAAACATATCTGAAATGGAAGGCACGGCAGTTGAAGTCGACGGCGCTAAGGGTGTGACGATGAAACTGCTAGCTGGCAAAGAGGATGGCGCTCCGACTTTTGCGATGCGCCACTTTTTAGTTGAATCAGGCGGCTGTACACCAAAGCATGAACACCCTTGGGAGCATGAGGTTTTAGTGCTCTCTGGTGAAGGCGAACTTGAGTGTGGGGGCGAAGTTATTGCGATTCGTGGTGGAGATGGGCTATTTGTTCCAGGAGATACGCTTCATCAGTTCCGTAACACCTCAGAAAACTCAATGGAATTTCTCTGCATCGTGCCTGTCGAATCACCTTGTGGTCAATGCGTGCCGGGAAGTTAACTGAGACGGAGGTACTATGAAATTTTCATCATCTACGCTCATAACCTATACGACCAAATTCTGTTTAGGATTAACAATCTTGTTTGCTCTTGGAACGGATGCAGTCATTTCAACAGCCATAGCATATGTAGCAGTCGCAGCCCTCGTCACCGTCTTGGTGAGTGAGCACTTTGTTCAGCCAGTAAAAGCAAGTTTGTTTGGCTGGTTCTTACTTACCTTTGGCTGTTCAGCGTCCTTACTTTATGCGCCATTTTTGATTACGCAAACTGTCTACCCGCTCATGGCAGGACTTTGGGTTTCAGCAGCCGTGTTTCTTGTTGGGGCAGCGTGTTGTTCAGGAACGCCTTCTCAAGGGACTGCTGAGCAACCACCTTGGGACAAGTTAATCGAGTCTCTTCAAATGTCAGATAATGCAAAACGCATTTTGTATCGAGAGCGTGAACTTGGATTGCTTCGTAAAACCGTTGAAGCAGACTTACATGCTGGAGACTTTCATGCAGCGCTTGTCCACTGCGACCAAATGGGAACGGTTTTTGGTGCAGTCGAAGAGGCGGAAGCGCTGAGGTCACAAGTGCAGACAATCATCAGGGAACAGCATGAAGCAAGAATACAAAATGAAATGACAAACCTCCAAACGCTTCTTGATGCTCATCATTGGGTAGAAGCGTATCAGTTTGCTGCGAGATTGAGAAGGTTGTTCCCAGACTCGCCATTACTCCATGATGTTGAGCAACTCATCATTGACCACCGCATGGCTTATCGGCACCAACTTGAAGATCAATTCGTTGAGGCAGCGAAGCAAGATAATCCAGAGATGGCGATGAATCTGCTTGTAGAACTCGACAGATATCTGACGCCTGAGGAGGCACGCAAGTTTAGAGATACCGCTGATTCAGTCATCGCTACCTACAGGGAAAACTTAGGCGCTAGGTTTAAAATGGCGGTTTCAGACCACCGATGGCAAGAAGCAATTGAGTTTGGAGAAGCCATCATGGTTCAGTTCCCGAACACTAAAATGGCAGAAGAAGTCAAAGCCATGATCGAAACGATACAAACACGAGTCAGTGAGGACGAAACAAGCGCATGAACCCATTACGATTCATTTTGAGTATCGCTTTGGTGTGCTCGCTGTTTAGTTGCGTCTCTGATGATTTCAACAATATGGCAGAAGGATTTGTTCCGCCATCTCCTCGCGATGCTGCGATTATGGCAGTTGATCAATATGACCCAGACATTCGACGAAGGGGGGTTACGCTTCTTGCGAACTCTCCATTTGGTGGAGCGCCCGACTACTTGGCAATGTACCGAGATTACGTCGCAAGCGATCGAGACCCTCTTGTTAGAGCAAGCGCAATCAAAGCGCTTGGGAGGTTCGGCGATGTCGAAGACGCAGTGCTCATTGCGCCATGGCTTAACCGTTCAACAACAGATAGTACTCAAGTCAGAAGAGCTGCGGCAGTTGCGCTTCAACGGCTGCATAACCAAGAAGTCGTTGCTTTTCTTCTGAGATCACTTAGAGATATTGATGAAGATGCACAAGTTCGCGCATCAGTCGCCACTGCACTTGGGCAGTATCCGGAGAACCAAGTTTTTGTTGGACTCATAGCAGCGCTCCAAGCAGGGTCGCTCTCAATCAACCTCAGTGCAGCAGAATCATTGCACATGCTTACTGGGCAAGTCTTTGGAACAGATTGGGATGCTTTGTTTGAGTGGGGCGCGAAAATTGTAGAAGAAGATCGCAACTTGTTTGCATATCAAATGGCATATCAATATCCGACGTATCAGCATGAAGAGCGGTGGTGGGACCGAATAACGTTTTGGGAACACAGGATTCACGAAATGCCAGATTTTCCTGTTGGTCTCAAAGAAGAGAGCCGCCGAACGACGTATGACGAAACTGACGAGTGACGGCGCAGAGTGACAACGACAATTTGATTAAGAGTGGCTCACTTGCAGGAAAGACATTGTGGGGCGCAATCATCTTCCTTGCACTTCCAATTCTCGTTCAACAATTCTTGATTGCTTGTGTTGGTCTTGCAGACAAAATGTTTGCAGGCGCGTTGCCTGAAGAAATCGTTCTGCCATCGCTCGATGCAATCGGTATTGGCTCGTACATCGGTTGGTTTATCTCCATTGCAGTGTCAGGAGTAGGCATAGGTGCTCAAGCCTTGATTGCTCGTTCGATGGGTTCTGGTGATGTTGTACAAGGGAACCGAGTGCTTGGGCAATCCATCACACTAGCGCTCTTCTGGGGCATCGTTGTTGCAATTGGATTATGGTTCTTCGCTGCGCCACTTGGCGTGCTATGCCAACTTTCAGGAGAAGCTCAGGCGTATCTTGTCGACTACATCCGCGTCCTTGCAATTGGAATGCCTGCCTGCGCAGTCATGACAGCGGGTTCAATGGCACTTCATGGAAGTGGAGACACAATTCGACCCGCGATTGTTGCCATAGTCGTAAACATCGTCAATGTCTTTGTCTCTTGGGCAATGAGTGGTGCAGACATGATGTTCGGCTCATTTGAGTTGGTCAATCCATTTTCATACGATTACTATGTCATTGGCATCGCAATCGGTTCAAGTTGTGCATACATCATTGGAGCACTGCTCATTCTTGGTGTGCTTGTCAAGGGCGTGACGGACTTACGCTTAAAGGTCAAGCACTTGTTCTTTCAATGTTCTGTTATTTGGAGAATTGCAAAGATTGGTATTCCGAACTTCTTCGAAGGTCTTTCGATGTGGGTTGCCAATCTCTTTATCCTTCAGTTCATTGGACAGATTGCTGTTAACCTTGCGTTATCAGCAGGCCAAGATGGTGAAGTCGAGCAAGGCTTGCAAGGCGCTCACATCATTGCGGTGCAGTGGGAGTCGCTCAGTTTCCTTCCAGGTTTTGCTATTGGCATTGCAGCAGGCACGTTAGCGGGGCAGTATTTAGGAGCTGGGCAAGTAGAACAAGCAAAGCGAGCGATTAGAGTGTGCACTTGGCTTGCGGTGTTGTTGATGTCATCGTTTGGCATGGTGATGATTTTTGCGGGTGACTTCTTAACAGCAATCATTTCGCAAGAGCCAATTCATGCAGAACTCGTACCTAAACTATTGTTTGTTGCTGGCGTCATGCAAGTCTTCTTTGCTGTCATGATGGTGTTTAGACAAGCCCTAAAGGGTACAGGCGACACGCTCTGGACCTTTCTCATTACATCATTTTCAAGTTGGTGCATCAGATTGCCAATAGCATGGATACTTGGCGTTCAACTTGGGTATGGTTTAGTTGGGATTTGGTATGCCCTGTGCGGTGAAATGGCAATACGAGCGCTGCTCTTTTACTGCCGGTTTAAACACGGCGGGTGGGTAAAAGAGATTTAAGTGCCAATCTCTAGCCGTTCTGCGAGTATTGCAGGCAGCCCGGCTTTATGTGTTTCCAACTGCGCCCCTTCAATGTCATAGGCAACACGGTGGACGGTAAAGGTGGCGGCTTCTTCAGGCGTGGTGTACTCAAGGATTGCAAAGGCCGCGCGTGAGTCATTGTCCCTTGGTTGGCCAACAGCACCTGGATTGCAAAGATATCTGTCCTCAGGGTATAGAGTGATTGGTACACCATCTTCAGGTATCTCAAGACTGACTTCGGTTCCTCCAGATTCTGAAATTGTAGCTCTAAAGACAGTAGGCAAATGTGTATGTCCATGCAAACAGATGCCTTCGTCTAATGCTTGGAATGCTCCAATGGCTTGAGGAAGTTCGTGGATGTACGCAGAGTCATGTAACACTGGCGTGTCGTAAACGAGCAGTAGCGAGTCGCCAAGTCGGATGCGCGTTTTCATATGGCTGATTGCATGTAAGTGATACGGGCCAAGTTGCTCGCGCGTCCAGTTGAGTGCAGCAAGCGCTGCATTGTTAAAGTATCTTCCAAGCTCAGTATCAAGAACAGCTTCATCGTGATTACCCCGAACCACTTCATCGCAATAACTCAGTACAAGGTCGAGGCACTTGGTCGGTGATGCGCCATAACCAACGATGTCTCCTAAGCAAATGATACGGTCAACATCCATCTCGCCAAGCTTTTCATACACTGTCATGAGTGCTTGGGCGTTGCCATGAATATCAGATATCACGCCATACCGAGTCATCTGAGTTTACTCTTCTTCTTCTTCTTGGTTTTGACTGTCTGCTTCTTCTTTTTGCATTGCTGCAAGATATTGTTGAATCTTGACTTTGTCTGGAGCAAGCACCATCGTTTCTCGGCGTCCTGAAATCTTTGGTGGAGTCTCTACTTTTGAAACATCATCAAGCGTTTTAATAATGTTTTGCATGCGCTCGTGTGCGAGTTGTGCGTGCATCATTTCACGTCCACGAAAGTTTTGCACAATGAGCACCTTGTGCCCATCGAGTAGAAACTTTCGTGCTTGATTAACTCGGATGTTGACATCATGCTGGTCAATCTTCATTGAACGTCCTAGCCGGACTTCTTTAGTCTCAACGACTTTTGCCTTAGCTCTATTTGCCCGTTCTTTTTTAGATTGTTCGTATCGGTACTTGCCAAAGTCTAAGATTCTGCATACTGGAGGATCAGAGCCAGGGGATACTTCTACGAGATCTAAGTCAGCCGCTTTCGCTTGCTGAATTGCTTCGTGGGTTGACACTACGCCAACCATGTTTTCATTTTGGTCGATAAGGCGTACTTTTGACGACCTAATCTGTTCGTTTACAGAGGGCAGCCGGCGGCTGTTCTCTTTTTGATTCATGAAACGTCTGCGGGAAATAACTAAGTTCTCCTATAAGTAAGTTGCAACTTGGGCTTACACAAGCCCAAACGTTGTGGTTGTAATTAAAAAGACATGTTGTGGCAAAAGGGATTTATTCATAAAACAGAATCGAGGAGTGCTCGAACGAATAAATCGCGTTGCGACGCAAATGTATGTGGTCGTCTTTTTGCCATTCTTAAGTGGTTAGGATACTGAACAATAATACGAAAAGCAAGCATTATTGAGGTTTTTCAACATCTGGGAAACATGTAGCAAGTGCCGAAGTTTCGCCTCGAGTTCGAATTTCGCTTTGGATCGCATCTGTGAATTGTTGCAGAGAGACTGCGCCGAGGTCTTCCATGATGCCGCGCATTCTCACGCTAACGTTAGATGCTTCAGCATCTCTTGGCCCAACGACGACGAGCCATGGAATCTTTAAATCAGCGCCATTACGAATTTTTGCTTGGATTCGTTCGACACTCGTGTCAACCGTAGTCCTGATTCCTGCTGCCTTAAGGGTTTCTCGAACGTGATGCGCATAGTCATTGGATTTCTCAGAAATCGCAAGAACGCGTACTTGTTCAGGCGCAAGCCAAGTTGGGAATGCACCAGCAAAGTGTTCAATCAGTACGCCGATGAATCGCTCCATTGAGCCAAATGGTGCTCTATGAATCATGACGGGTCGGTGTTGTTTGCCATCGCTTCCTATGTATGACAAGTCGAAACGCTCAGGGAGGTTGTAATCGACTTGCACTGTTCCTAGTTGCCACGGCCTGCCTAAGACGTCGTTAACAATGAAGTCAATCTTCGGTCCGTAGAAAGCCGCCTCGCCTTGTTCTTCCGACCATGGGACACCAAGTGTTTCTGCAGCATCTCGACACGCTTGTTCTGCCTTGTCCCAATTCGCAGGATCACCAACATATTTGTCTGAATCAACATCTCGCAATCCTACACGGACTTTAAAGTTATCCATGCCAAGGGTGTTAAAGATGATGTTGACCAAGTTCAAGCAGCCTATGATTTCACCGGCGACTTGTTCTTCTGTGCAGAAGAGGTGGGCGTCATCTTGCGTGAATCCACGCACGCGGGTCATGCCTCCAATTTCGCCCGACTGTTCCCATCGATAGACCGTGCCGAACTCAGCAAGCCGAATTGGAAGGTCGCGGTAACTGTGTTGCCCATTTGCGTAGATGCGAATGTGATGTGGACAGTTCATTGGCTTTAAAAGATAGCCCTCGATGTCGCCATCCTTCATCAAATTGGACAAGTCTGAACATGAACATCCTTCATCAGCAAGGCGACCGAGTTGTTCAGGGTCAATGAGCGGTGGGTATTGACTTTCTTGATAATACGGGTAATGACCTGATGTTCGGTACAAATCCAATTTGCCAATGTGCGGCGTAAAGACCTGGCTGTAATCTTGCTTACGCAATTCTTCAGAGATAAATGTCTGAAGTTCTTGACGGACGGTCGCTCCATTTGGCGTCCAAAGCAACAGGCCTTGGCCGACTTGCTCGTCGATGTGAAAGAGGTCTAATTTCTTTCCGAGCACCCGGTGGTCGCGTTTCTTTGCTTCTTCTAAAAGTTTGAGATGCTGTTTAAGTTGTTTCTTGTGTACAAAAGCGATGCCGTACACGCGAGTCAATGAATCTGAGTCAGCGTCGCCATGCCAGTAACTTGATGCGATGCTTTGAAGTTTAAACGCTCCGATTTTTCCTGTTGATGGAACATGGGGGCCTCTGCATAAGTCTTCCCAATGTTCATTTGGTGTTCCGGTTGCATACCAAGTGAGTGTGTCTGCTCCACCTTCAATCGCTCGCTCTGCATTATCAATCTTGTATTTGCTGCCTTCGTCTTCTAGTTTTTGTAGACCCTCAGCTTTGGGAAGTTCATACCGTGTAAACGGCCTGTCTTCTTCAATGATTGAATTCATCTCTTTTTCGATTGCTTCAAACTCGTCACTTGAGAGTGGGCTGTTTGAGTCGAATGCAATGTCATAGTAGAACCCCGTTTCAAGTGGGGGGCCATAGACAAGTTGAGCACTCGGCTTGATGCGTTGAATGGCTTCTGCCATCACGTGCGCGCAACTATGTCTAATGAGCATGAGTGCGTCAGGATGGCTTTCCTTTTCACCTTTTCTTGCGGTGATGAGGGTGACTTCAGCATCTTCTGCGATGGGTTGTGTTGCATCACACAGGGTGCCATTTATTCTTGCCCCTAGTGTGCTGTCTCTGAGCCCTTCAGAGATATCTGCTGCAATATCAAGTGCAGTGACAGGTGAATCGTATGATCGGACAGAGCCATCTGGGAGGGTGATGTTTGGCATGTGTTACTTTGAGAATAAGTCGTTCTGTGATGGAATGACTGGTGGCTCTTCTTGTAATACTGAGACTTCGTTGGAGAAATCGTCAAGGTTTTGGAAATTGAAATATTCGCTTGCGTAGCGAATGTACGAGATTGAATCGAGGGATTTTAATTGATTCGCGACTCGAATGCCTATCTCATGGCTTGGAACTTCGCGGTCAAAGGATTGCATCAATTCCTCTTCAACATCTCTCACAATCGCAACTTTCTTATCTTCGGGAATCGGTCGTTTGCCACATGCAGCAAGAAGTCCTTGGAGCACTTTTTCTGTCTGGAAAGGGACCCTTGTCCCATCTCGCTTGATCACCATAAGGCGGGATGTTTGTTCAACTCGCTCAAATGTTGTAAATCTTCTTTTACACCGCTGACACTCACGCCTTCTGCGAATAGATTTCGTGCCATCTGTTGTGCGACTGTCAATCACTTTGTCATCATCAATTTCGCAAAAAGGGCATAGCATTTCATTTACTAGTTTAATCGTATAGATAAAATTTATGTTAAATATTTGATTTTAATGACTCTGGGACGATTTAGTTAATATAATTGAGAATCAATCTCAATTATGGCCTATTGATTATCAGTGAAGTTTTTAGGTTCTAGTCTTTAGTAATTAAGGTCAGAATAATGAATATAAACCCTTTTAAATTTACATTTGGCATCCTAATTTCCGTCTTAGTTGTATTTTCAGCTTTTGCTTTATTGACAAATAATCAATTCAGTAATTTAATGGTTTTATCACCATCCTCCGCTTTTGCGGATGATAACGATAGTGCTTTAAATCAAAAATCCACATCTAGAATTGTTGCATTAACAGGGTTTTCAGCGGATCAATTGCTTAATATTGGCGCTACTCCTGTTGCAGTTCCTGGTTTACGAAATCTAAATGATAGTGATTGGGATGGCATTCCTAAGATACAGTTAGATCATAGTTCAGGTCCAAACATAGAACAGATAATTGCCTCTGATCCTGATTACATAATTTCAAGCTCAATCTATTCGCAATTTATGCCTTATGTAGAGTCAGTTACAGATGCAGAAGTTATTTATATGGACGTTGATTCTATAAGTTCCATCAAAGACCATATACAAACTCTTGGCGTTATAGCAAAAAGAGAAAAAGAGGCTACTGATTTAGTTGATTCATTGTCTCAAGCAATTTCAGCAAATCAAACTCATGATTTGGACTTGAAGGTTCTTGCAATTTTTGGGACTCCTCACTCTTTCTTTGCATTTATGCCAAGTACTTATTTGGGTGATTTAGTCGAATCCTCTGGGGGGACAATGGGGCCTGAAGGACTTTCTTCTCACAAGGTTTATAAGGGTTTAGCCCCGCTGTCAATGGAATCAGTCATCGAATATGATCCTGATGTACTTCTTGTTTTGTTTCATGGACCTGAATCTACATCGAAACAAATGTTTGAATCTGATCCATTATGGAAATCTTTAAAAGCAGTAAATAAAGATAGGATGTTTTTTCTTTCTGAAGATTTATATGCAATGAGACCAGGTTCGAATTTAAGTGATGCACTAGCAGAAATTTCAAGTTGCTTAAATTCTGCAAGTGCACATCGGAACGATTAACGTTGACTCGAAAATCATCAGCAATGTATAGGGTCAGGTTTAGAGTTCTTGTTAGTTCATTAATAATTTTAATCTTAGTTTTGATTGGCTTGTTTATTTCTTTTGCCTTTGGAGCAGTAGAAATATCATTAAGTCAAATTTTTGATGTCTTTACTTCTGCAAGTGATGATGTGCAAAAAACAATAATTCTCGATTCCCGTCTCCCAAGAGCTTTAGTTGCGATTTTAGTTGGATGTAATCTCGCACTTTCTGGAGTTCTTTTACAAACAGTGACTCGAAATGCTTTAGCCGATCCGGGAATTATTGGAGTTACTGCAGGTGCAGCATTAGCAGCAACAATCGTTTTGGTGATTATTCCAAAAATTTCAATTTATTTGCCTATTGCAGCATTCATTGGCGCTTTGGTTTCTGCCTTTTTTGTATACACAGTTTCTTGGAGACCAGGTGTTGGTTCATCCCCAATACGAATGATACTCGCAGGCGTTGCTGTTAACTCAATTCTTGGGGCATTCATTGGCTTGTTAATGGTTGCTTTTGCAGACCGAATTCCTGCAATGATGTTTTGGACATCTGGGACATTTAATGGAAGGGGATGGGATCATTTTAATATGATTTTGCCTTACACACTGATAGGTCTACTGCTTTCTATTTACTTAAAGCCGAGTCTTTCGGTTATGGAGTTAGGAGATGATGTCGCAGTATCAATGGGTGTTTCTGTTGAAAAGACACGACTGATGGCTTTTGTTGCGGCTTCCTTATTGGCAGGTTCAGCAGCAAGTGTTGCAGGTCTGGTTGGTTTTATTGGGCTAGTTGTCCCGCACCTTGTTCGTTTAATACTTGGCGGTAATAAATGGCTCATTCCTATCTCTGCATTAGGTGGCAGTGCACTGTTATTATGGTCAGACATTATTGCTAAATTAACTTTTGCTCCA
>PBMH01000007.1 GCA_002722515.1 Alphaproteobacteria bacterium
CTATGTACGCCCAATAAGCATATGATTGAATTAATGGATCAAGTTTTGGACCGAAGCAGGAATCTAGAAGAGGCCTGTAAATCACTCGATATCACTCTTCGTCGCTAAAAATATCGATACCCGCGTCTTCCAGTTGACCTGAACTCATCTTAGTTCTGTTTATACTGTTTAGGCAGCGCCCAGTGCTTTCCATTGTTTGTAGGTGCTAGAAATACAGCCGAAAGATTAGAGGGGGCTACGGCCCCCTCTTTATCTTTCAGACACTTGTGAGTGTTGCGGACTATCAGCAAGCGCACGACGGACAATGTTAAAATTTCAAAGAACAAAAAAGCAGATCGTTTGCCCTCTTGAAATCTTAGGTTACTACCCCACTTACAGTATGCATTCAGAACGGTTTAATCCGTGCCAACCGAGGCAAGACCGCCCGCGGTGGCGAAACAATGCGCTTGAAGAGGAAAAAACAGGTCTGATGAACTATTTGTTCAAAGTTTCCTTTCGATAATTGCACCGCGCTTAGCGCTTTGCGGGTTCAGCACGCCATCGGTGTGTCTTGTCCCTGGGTGATGCTGTGTGTTTGCGGTTTTCCAGTAGAGCGGGTTGAAACGCTATAAGTCGCCCGGCGGTGGTGCAAGGTCCACGCCCTAGACCCATTTTGTGGGCAGTCTCGAATAAACCTCTCTGCAAACCACGCCTTATCTGATCCCGGGGTCCATTGAATTGGATGCCGCATGAAATCAGAAAGGAAATAGAAATGGGAACACTGATATTTTTGAAGTTTTGCAGCCTTAACGAAGCTGAGAAGGTCTTAGACCTCTCGAAGCGTGGGTGGAAGGTTAGGCCAGCCGGTGAGGAAAACGACGGCACTCCGATCTTTGCCCTGCATATCAACGACGGAGACGAGAAGGAGCTACACGAATTGAGATGTCCTGCCTGTATTATGTGGGCAATTGAAGTTCATAGCCTTGACCATGAATTTCTGACCTGTCCTGGCTGCGGCAGCGAGATTAAGACTGAGGACTGGATCACCGAGGAACAATTTCAGGAGATGTTTGAAGACGAATATGACTTGGGAGCTTGAAATATTGACCAGCAAACCCAATTTCTAGGTCACGGCCCAATGAGATTAAGCTAGGGCCTTACCAGCGCCGATTTGAGCAGCAGCTTGCGGGCGCTTAACAAATGCAGCTAAAGCGCATGGGGACCGCCCAGCGTTAAGGCTGTGGCGGTTTTTTATTGCTCGAAAGGAGAAACAGATGGCGAAGGTTACATGGAAGGATGCTGGGCCGGACGACCCGATCTTCAAAGGTGGTTTCGTGATTTCATCACATCCTGTCCGGCCAAAAGAAACTGTGGTGACTGATGCTGAGCCAAAGTTGGGAGAAGATCTAGACACCGAGAAATCGGAGGATCAGGACTAATCCTCCAAAAGACTTACGGCATTTGAACTTCAGATTGTGCGCCGTGGCATCCCGCCAAAAGCACTAAAGAGAGGAACAATGAAAATGGCGGAGAAAACCCCTGAAAGACGTTTGCTTGAGGCAATCGTTACGCTTAACGCGATCAATAACGGCCGCCCAGTACCTGATATGAACAAAATCCACGGCGGTTGGGTGACCAGTATATCGCCGGGTCAAACTCGAGAAGAGATCGCATCCAACCTAATTGACGCCATTAAGGCAGACGGGATCACCGTTAGGTCGGGTGAAACTTCAAACGACCCCAATCAAGATAATGCGAAGGAATAGCGTTCAGCGCATTGACGGCATTTGAACTTCAGATTGTGCGCCGTGGCATACCGCCTAAAGCACTAAAGAGAGGAGAATTGCGATGGTATTTCGCGAAGAGTCTCAAGACAAAATAGAAAAACCGGGCGGAGGTATAAGCGTCGATCGTCGTGACTTCTTAACCTTGGTTTTTGGTTCAGTATCGGCTGTTGCCATCTCAGGAGGAGTAGGTCTCTGGCCTACAGAGGCCGCTTCCCGTCCGCTGGCAGAGCCGGCGCGGCTAGCCCTTGACTACGAAGGCTACGTGATTGACCCGTTATTCGAATATTGTCCGGAGCTTCCAACATTTAGGGAGCTTATAGGTCTAGAGGACAACTCCCCTTTAGATTCTGCAATCGAACTCAAAGATGAACTCTGGCGCTTTGAGCATATCGACGACGACCCCCAGAACTGGTCGGAGCGAGACATAAAAGAGATCACCGCTTGGCTTGATAAACAAGTGGAGATTGAGGACCTCGGACCCTGGCAAGCGATGAAATACACCGAATATGGCGCTGGTCTGCGCCTTCATGAATCGATGAGCTTTAAAGACGCAGAACGCCTTGGCTTTACGCTTGTTGAATGCCCCACGATAGGAAGTGATTTTGTCGGTTTAAGGTTTGACGGTGATATCGAGGAACTAAACCAGAACCTCGCCCGTTTGGGCATGAACTTAATCATTGCCGAATGACACCTAAGCCATCACCCGACATTACGCAGTGAGCTAGAATGACTTCCACACCCTGTTGGACTAAAGTCCAAAAGTTCAACCACTTTGCGACGTCCTGCGCTATGCATGCGATCGAGGGCTGTTAGTGGACAGATAAGGTATTGATAAATTCAAAGGTCAATGGATTCGTACAACGCTAATTGGAGAATATTATGCTCACAATAAGAAATCCTTCAACTATTGCGGCGCCAGGAGGGCCTTATAGCCATTCGGCAGAAGTGCCGCCAAATGCTCGTTGGTTGGTCACAGCCGGTCAGGTTGGTAAAGCCCCAGACGGTTCAATCCCGGATGGCTTTGAGGCGCAGCATGACCAAATATGGAAAAATACAGTCGCAATCCTAGAAGACGCCGGGTTCGGCGTCGAAGATATTGTTAGGATTAACGTCTACTCAACCGAAGCTGATGGCCTGCGTTTTCTGGCGCCTCAACGGAAAAAATATCTTGGCGATTACGCGCCTCCGTCCACTTGGGTGGTGGTTAGCCAGCTTGCAAACCCAAAAATGGTTGTCGAGATGGAGACTATTGCAGCGCGATCGGCTGACTAGAGTAATCCTCAATTATGGTTAGCCGGCCGAACTCACCTTCAAGCCCCCGATCGACATGATGCGCACGAAAGACATCGCAGAGACGACTATCCTGTAAAATTATGGCGTAGCTTGAATTGAGATTAAGATTATTAATCTTATTATATGTTTGGCGGTGACGAGGTCGTAGTAAGAGTGGCGGTTATTATAAGAACAAAAAACAGAAAGACAGATTCGATATAAATTGATCGTTTCAAAAACAACACGTAACCAATTTTTGAATCTAAAATAGGCGGCGTTATATAAAGCTTATTGGCAGCGGATATTGATAGTATTATTACAAACAGTAAAAGTTTAATCAGAAAGAATTGTCCGTACTCACTTTCGAATGCGACCGTGCTTACTGAACCGAGAACGGCTAGCACAGCCCCTCCGGAAATAATCAACAGGGCGACGGCCCAAACCGCTCTAATGCCAAACTCTTGTGCTAGTATCCCGGCAACCCGCGGGGGATCAGACTTTGCTGAATTAAGAAGGGGTATTATTGCTGCTATCCAAAAGGAAATACAAAGGATGTGCAGGGTAACAAGTGCGCCAAGGATTAATCGTGGATCGTTGAGCGAGTGACCGCGAAGTGAGAAAGAGGTTGCTGCAAAGAGCGCTCCCAGGACCGCAAGCGCAACCCCGAGGCGCCCCCTCCAGCCTACAAACATTACAAGGCAAAGCCCTGTGATTCTTAACGCTGCACTCATTCCTAGCGGGCTATCTATCACCATTTGAAGAATAAGTGGGTCTAGTGTTCCGTCCCATGCGCCTCCCATCAGAAAAACTGTGTGCATGGGTAAACGTAAAATCGTAAAAAATGCCGCTACAATTGCGGACGCCATGGCTGCGTTTCGAACGAGTAGGTGGCCGTTACTAGGAAGTCGGCGAAGTGCAATAATTACAATTACAGACCCAATTGCACTTAGCGTGGTTAAGTAAGTAACCGCCTTAAGAAAAATCAAGAGCCATGTGAAGAGGTCTGCTTGCTCAATAATTGCAAACATTTGGGTTCACTTTACGATTTTGAATGTGAATACACCTTGCATGGCGTGGCCGTCTGCTGACAGGCCCCGCCACTTAACTGTGTAGCCTCCTACCGGAAGTAACGGGGGTTTCGCACTAAATTCACGCAGAGGTTCTATACCGCTGCGTTTTAGGAAGGTAAAAGTTTCCTCTTTTGAATTTAGTAGTTTGACCGAAGTCACGCGCATCGGCGTATCAAAAACAATTTTAATGACCGCAGGGGGGGCGAGCAACTTGGCCCCATCGGGTGGAGTGGTCCCCTCATTGTTCGAATGTGCAAAGGACGCGCTGTTCATCGCCCCTAGGATGACGACGGCGATTAAGATCGCGGGGCCCCCAAAAAGTGTGGTCATCGCCAGGCAGAGAATAGCTGTCTGTTTTTTCATCGCTCATTCCATTTTCAAATTATCAAAAAAATACAAAACCACGGTGGGAATATGGCGAGTAATTTAGATGTCCGGAAATTGCGTCCCTCTCGGGTCGTCGTATTTATCGCCTTGCGGCTTTGTGTCGCTAGCCCACCAAACTATTAGAAGGATTACCCCTATGATAGTTAGGATCAAAAGCTGCCACCATCCGCTTCTGCCAATATCGTGGAGCCGACGTGAGCCGGCTGCTAGCCAAGGAAAGAGAAATACCAGCGATACCATCGAAGAAAATAAATCTCCGCCAAGGTCACTTGGCCCGAATGATGCGGACCCTACTAGGCTCGCTCCCCAACTCATCAAAACCGTAAATAGGTAGAACCACCAATACTCACTTCGTTTGGCGCGACCAGAAAAGGTAAAATATTTACCCATGCATGTTGTGATTGACTGACCGAAATTCATTTGGTTCCTCTTCATTCAATGACAAAAAAGTCGGGCAGAAAAGTAAAACCCGCCGGGTATTGTTTAAAGTAACAAAAGTTCCGGACGACAGCTGATGAAACGCATTCTAATAATATTGGTTGCTAGCACCTTACTGATTATGCCGGAAGGTGGGATAGGGCAGACAGATACCCTTTGGGGTGCCTTGAAATCGGGAAATCACCTGGTCTTGGTCCGGCACGCCCTTGCCCCTGGATTCGGTGATCCTGAGGAGTTTGATGTAAAGGATTGCCGAACGCAACGTAACCTGAACGACGAGGGACGCAGGCAATCAAAGAATATTGGTGACATGTTTCGGTCAAATGGGATTGATGCAGCTACCGTATATTCCAGTCAGTGGTGCAGGTGCCTGGATACAGCGGAGTTGGTCGATCTTGGGCAGGTCCTCGAATTACCTGCTCTCAACTCATTTTATGAGGAATTTTCAAGGGCACCGTTGCAAACCAAGGAAATTCAGAGTTGGATTAAGAACGCACCATTGCGTACTCCAACAGTTTTGGTCAGCCACCAAGTAAATATCACGGCCTTAACGGGCTACTCTCCCGCGTCGGGAGAAATCGTTTTCATTCGAAGAAATTCGGATGCGTCGCTTGCAGTAATAGGAAGCGTCCGAACGTTGCGTTGAGGTAACCTATCAACTTTAGGTGAACGAAATTTCACAACGTGTATCAGAGACAGCACGCAAATAGACTTTGTCATGAAAAAAGGGGTTTCAGTGGATGGGCTGGCTGGCAAGGAAGTCGTTAGATATAGCGGAAAAAAACCTAGAGGGTAATATAGGTAAAATTTCAGATGAGAGACTGATGAAACGCTATAGAAGTTTAAATCGAGCGTATCATAATTCGAATAACGATGAGGAATCCCGAAGGATAAAATCTCTACAATTAAAAATTGTTGAGGAAATGAATAAACGAGGCAATTTTAATATTGAGGAATAGTTGGTTAAAGAAATATTCTCCGGTGAGGTGAAGTGTGGCAGTCACATTCTTTGGCCGCCTTGAAAGTCTCCCGAGGACGCTATGTTTTTGGTCCTTTTCTTAGTGTGAATGCCAACCCAATTAGGCCCAACGCTGCTAGCAGACCTCCCAGAAAGAAAGCTAGTAGTAAATGGCGGTACCGTAGCTCTGGAATTTGGCTTGCCACGAAAAACTTAACCTGGTCGACGACGCCAAATTCCTCTGATTCATCAATTGTTGAAGCTAGGAGGTAAGCGGCGATTGTGTCTGCTTCCGCTGCTGTCATGCCCGGGTTAGGCATTTTGACTTCCGGGTTGTCGAAGCTGGGAGCTAGAAGGTAAGCAGAGAGCCACTTTTTTATGCGCTCCTCTCCCGAGGCCGCCAAAATTTCTTGGCGTGTATTACGAAAACCCAGAAACGGTTCGGACGTTAGTAAATCAACCGCAGCAACTTGCTCGGCGTATTCGGGGCTGCTCAGTCGGCCGTTCAAACGCGGTATCAGAGTATCGTCTAATACCGGTCCGAAATTTCCGCCCGCACCTTCAATTTTATGGCATCCGCGGCAGCCATATTCCGCAATTAGATATTGCGGCGACATGTTTTTGCCAATTTGGTTGGGGAAGTCAGAGTCCTCATCAAGGTAAATCTTATAGATTGGTGTTTGGCCTTCTTGATTGGGCAGCATTGGGATGAAATACATGCCGTCAGGGCCCAATGCTACGGATACAGGAAGTTGCATGCCGGATCCGTTGTATCGAAGAATCCGTTCCGGTATTGAAGCCATGCGCTTCTTCTCAAAATTGTAATCCATGAGCAAAACGGCTCTGGCACCCTCGAGCTCCTGCCCAACTGCGCCAGGTCCGCCCGCTGACGGTGATATGAACCGCCCCCGGTAGGCTTCGGGAAGAAACTCGTAGTCCGATGGGACGTACTCCAGGTGAACGATACCGATGGCAGGTGAGAAGATTTGGGCTGCTCGGGCTCCGGTTCCCCAATCATTACCGGACCACATATAGTTCTCGCCTTTTTCGACTTCATCGAACCGGTCAATGTCACCGCCATTGTCCGTTGCGAACAGGCGATCTCCTACAGTTTTGAGCCCAAAGGGGTTACGAAAGCCATAGGCCCAAATGTAATCAATCGCAGTTACTTCACCGTCATCTGTATAGAACGGATTATCCGCAAGAGGTTTGAAATCGGGTGTCATCCGCAAAATCGACCCGAGCGTTGAATGCAAATTTTGCGCCTGCGAAGTGTCGTCTCCAAAGCCAACAGATACGTAGATATGGCCATCCTTAACCTGACACGGCCCAATCTGGTGGCTAGTCTCTGACCGCTCGTCTGCGAACAGATCGAGAAACAATTCGGTATCTTCGGCTTCCAGCCCGAACGTGCCTGGTTTTGTTTTGAACCGCACCATGCCGTTCCGGTACGTCTGCGTGCTGTCGAGATAATGGAAGGTTACAAATACGTATCCGTTTTCTGCATCAAGGCAGATGCCGGCGGCACCTCCGGGGGTAAACGACTCACGTTGCTTCGCGGGAATAAAACCTTCGGCGAAGGTGCTAACGGTCCGGTCATTTGTGACGACCCGAACCTTACCTTTGAGTTCGACCACAAAATATAAAGGATCTTCCGGGGCATCACCGGCACCCGGAACAAATGCCATGTGAGCGGGAAAGTTGAACCCCGTTGAATCAATAACCATCGTTAGGTCTTCAGCGAGTTCCCAGTCGCTGCGTCAATCGAAATCCTTAGCCATACTGTTGCCGGCTAACATCGTGGCCCAGCCGAAACCTAATAAAACGCAGAAACTTAGCTTATTCATACGTCAATCATCCCAATTCGATCGGGGCCCCGGTGGTCGGTTCGACGTTTAATGTCTCGTGCCCGCGCGTTCCCCCGTCTCGTCCAGAAAACCTAAGTTGAATTACCACCAGAGGCAACGCCCGGGGCAAGGCAGATGTCGGAATAACTCAAAACGAAACCTATTCTCCTGGTGCATTCCGCTAGACACATTTAAGGAGATAATTCGGGTCTTCCTTAAAACTGGAAGTAGATGAATGTACGGCCATAGGAAAGAAACAGCACAGACCCGACAAATAGACTCGCGAGAAAGACGGGATGGTCAAAAATTAATGATCGTTTATTGAATATCAAATAATCCTCTTTAACCAAGAATATCCATCCTAGTATTATGCCCAAATATACCCAGTCGATTGCCCCATAAATGGAATTCCCGACTCCACCACCCAAAAGAAACAAATTACTATATAATTGAATATATCCCGATATATCGAGATAGAATAACGGCCACCCCAGGGAGACAATCGTATAGGTAATTACGACCTGAATAACTGTAGGAAGGGGATCCCACCATTTCTTGCAAGCGTTATAAACGAGAACCCAAAATGCGTGATAGAAACCCCATAGTACAAAGTTCCAGCCAGCGCCATGCCACAGCCCGACTAAGCCAAACAGTATGATGATGTTTCGAGTATAATTCTGTCGTCCACCTATCCGGAAATACACATAGTCACGTAGCCAAAATGATAGAGTTATGTGCCAACGCTTCCAGAAGTCCCTTGGCGATAGGGATTTGTATGGCTCTCTGAAGTTACGCGGTAGGTTAATAGCAAATAGCTTTGCTAAGCCTATGGCGATAAGAGAATATGACCAGAAGTCAAAATAAATTATCGTTGAGTAAGACAATACACTGTAAAGGGCGTCTATTGATGCAGCGCCTTCGATATTATTATACCGAATGTGTATGGTCGTAAGTATATCCGAAAAGAAAATCTTATAGGCAAAACCGAAGGTGCAATATTTTATTCCCAAATGAAGATCCGGATTTAGCCGGTGTTCTGTTGCAATTCTCTTAAGTTGAAGCCGGAGTTCCGAATAACGGAGAATTGGCCCCGCAATGAGCTGCGGGAAGAAAGCAATGTATGTGCCGAACTGGAAAAAATCGACTTCGCGCTCAATCTTCCCGTCACGAAGATCAACCAGGTAGGAAACTAATTGGAAGGTGTAGAAGCTGATTCCCGCAGGCAACGACAGCTTTGCTATCAGGTCGATCACCCCGTCAGTCTCAAGGTTAATGCCGAATGTCCGAAGTGAGAAGCCGAGGTACTTCGAGACAAATAGAGCAGCAAGCGGGAATGAGAGCGCTACCAGAAGGTGGCTAGTGGGGCGGCCGGAACGGCACAAGTGTGCACCCAAAAACCCCACGACAATTGATGTGAACAATAGAATTCCGGGGCCGATGCCGGAAGCGGTATAGAATATCATTGAGAATATAAGAAGAGTAGGCAGTCTTAAGCGTGGTGGTACTGCATAAAAAACGGATAGGCAGACTGGTAAAAAAATAAAAATGAAATGTATGGAGTTGAAGTTCATGTTTTTCTAAAAAAAGCCTACTGTGGACTTTGAATCTTGTCCTGTAAGTAACCAATAGAAGAGATCTCTCTGATTATTTCGCGAAAATAATTATCATTAATATGCTCTTCATCCGTCATATATTTTTTTCGGAGCTCGCCAGAGGTATAAAGCGAATCGAATCTGCGGCGAAAAGGGTCAACGTCATTATTGATCGCGGTTAAACCACGTTGGGACATAGAGTATTGGCGTGTGTCCAACACGGAAAATCCGTTTTCTCGCATTAATGATACCGCACGGTCCATTTGCTCATGCCCAAGACCGGGGGCGTAATGGGCTATGCGGGGCGGAATAAAAAATACGATGTCCAAGTTGTTGCGGTCGCCGATTGCCTGGATTTCTTCTGCTATGGCTACGATCGAAATCGTAACATCGGATGTCCAGACATCGTCAGAAGTGGGTGGCGGAACGGGGCTGGTGACCAGCTTGTCCGCCTTGGGGGTTGAATAGAGTGAGCCATCCTGTTTGAGGCCTTCTAGCCGCTGGCCAGTGTTGATTCCGCAGTCTCGTATATAGACAGCCTCGAATTTGTTGACGAGGCTCGCCATTCCGAATCGTTTAAGGGCCTCGATCCAGACGGGCAGGCTAATGGGCTGGGGAACTTGGCCGATCTCATATATGCCATATTTGTTACAACCACCGTCCAAGACGGCATTAAATACACCGTAGGCTAGGTGTTTCCAGTCCAAGCGGAATTGTAGCCGAGACATGTAACCATTCCACAAAAACCGTATCCGATCGGGTGATATAACGCCCACCATGAATGAAGAATTGAGGTAAAAATCAATCGGCATATTCCAACGGTATTCTGTAAGATTCCGTAACCCGAGGTATGGATGGGATATATAGACGATCGCGAGATCTTTCGGGAGGGCGCCGTTTTCTTCTTGATAGCGGAAGAGAGCAGAAGTCTCCCGCAGTGAGATATGTGGAACATAGTAATTAAAAAAATATGAGTTATCCGTATCAAATGGAAACGCGAAACGACTTACGCTTCTTATAATGTGATGTCCGTAAAGACCCACCGAAGGGGCAGGAGAGGTAGTAAAATAGTTTTGTTTAATAAGGGGAATTCCTGTGTCATCTAGGCCGGTAGTGAGGGCGTACTCAGTAGGTGACATTTCTAGGAAGTTTACGGGGTTTTTAGCGTAATAATCTGGGCGATAACCGGTTATGATGAAGATGGCGCTAAGAAGCGTTGCTGAAATGAGTATAAAGAGAACCGTTGAACGAAAGTTTGTTTTCGGGTTGCCTGGTTCTTGGGTACCCCCCGAGGGGGGATACGCTGTGTGTTTGGTTTTGGTGCCTTGCGGGTTCATCGTTACAGAGCCGAGTTGGCGACCGTAGCGATGGCGCGGCGTTGACTGATTGCGCGAATGACTGCGTACGCCCGGTGGAGCGCGCGGGCAGGCTGGCGCCGTGCTGATTTAGAACGTTCTATTTCCGCAGATCGCGCAATGTTGCGATTGCTACAAACCAAGCTATTCGAAGCTTTTTGTACCAAGAATTGTTGTTTTGTAGATTGTGGTATTTTTCGACCCCACAACGTGTCTTGATTGTCTTTGGCGCGCGCATTGTTCATGAAAACACTGGTGTTATAATCGACACATTATTAGGGATGATATTAGTAATGATTTATGTCGTCGCGATCCTGGCGTCGAAAACGAAATAATAATTTTAGTAAGAATATAGAAAAAAGTGATAGGAATGAGAAGTAAAGCAATATTTCTCGAATAGATTTCTCTCCAGGAGAAAAAACAATTTCAAATTGTAATAGGAGCGCTATTATTATAGCGGATATTCCGATTGGAATAATAAAATAGGAGCCTAAAAAGATATCACATATGATTAATACTACTCCTAAAATGAGCCAGATGTGTGGCTCGAATATCCAATCGTATAACATTTACAAATCTTTCCTGTTAGGTACGTCTAAACTGCTCAAGAAAAGTTTCGAGAGAGCCAATCGCTTTAGTTACGTCCGTTGGTAAAATTATGGTTTTAGTATTTTCGCTAGCGGCGACGCCTCCAAGTGCTTCAATCTGTTTTTTCATTATTTCGTAGTTAATTGCAGGCTGGCCATTATCCGATATCGCAGCTGCAATTACTTTGGTTTGAGTGGCATTTGCGTTCGCTTCAATCTCAATTGAGTATGCGTTTGCATCAGCGGTTACACGTATGGCTTCGGCCTCTTTTGTTGCCCTATACAACTCTGCGTCGGAGGCGAGCTCTACAGAGCGTTTATCACCTTCGGATCGTGCAATCACGGCGCGTCGTTCTCGTTCGGCGTTTAGTTGCTGCCGTTGGGCAATTTTTGTTTCTTCGTCGATTATTACGTCTGTGATCTCTGTGCGCGTTATTTCAATGCCCCATATCTCGGCGGCATTTTGAAGGTTTTCGGCAATTTCTTGGTTCATCGACTCCCTTGAGGATTGGAGTTCGTCCAGTTCTAGTCGGCCCGCGGCCGACCTCACGATGGATGTCGATGCGGTATGTATAGCTTTATTGATGGCTCTGATTCGGTAAACGGAAGCGGCTGCATCGACGACCCTAAAAAACACAGTCGCTTCCAGCCTCACCTCAACGTTGTCTTTGGTTATTACTGAGATCTCAAATTCTGAGAGTTGGCGTTCCAGGATCGATATTCGGTGAGCCACCTTTTCAAGGAATGGAATAATAAAGTTGAGCCCCGCGGGAAGTGTTCGCGTATATTTACCGAAGCGTTCGATAACAAAAACGTCAGACTGCGGGACAACCTTTACGCCTTTATAGACTAGTAGGATCGCGAATACAAAAATAACTAATGTTGTAATTAGAGATCAACTCAGTAGTTCTTGCATGGGCCTGCACGATTTCTAGTTAATGGGTTTCTGTCGGTAGGAGTTTTACGAGGGCACCAGATTAATTGTAAGGAAACGGATAATCAATGATTTGGCCCACATGTGAGCGATGTGGGCGTTAATATCTCATTAGGGAGCGCTCAGCAAAGGGGCGGATCCTTTGGAGGGGCTCTGCGGTGTATGCGCGAATGCGGGGCAGCTATGTGTTATTATGCAGCGTAAGCCCATAAATATGTTGCTGTGGTAACCAGCAGGGTGCTCAGCTTAAAGTTAGCGTGAATTTCGGAAAATGCAGTCACGAAATGAACGTAGCAAGACCGCGACTGGAATATCTTTATTCGGGGGCAATAAAATGAAGATGAAATATATTGTCCCTGTGATTATTGGGGTAGCTCTCTACGCGTCAAATCCGACCGACGAAGATTTTTCGTATTTTGTGAGGGGTGAAATAGAAAACAGACTTCCGAAGGACGACGGCGGAGAAATTGTCACCTTATTTTTCAGAGAAATTTTGGCAGGAGTGGTGATGGAATCAACATATAGGAAAGATTTTTTCTTCGCTTCCAGGTATATTATGGACACATCCGGTATCAGGATTTTTCGGCCTGAGCTTCCTGAAAAATTAGAATTTTGGGGTGTGGGTGGGCAGTTTATACCGGCAACAAGGTTTTAGTATCAGGGCCGCCGCCCTTTTCTAAATCCTTGTTTCGAATGCTGGCTGACGACGGCTCAATGCTATCCCGTCGAAATAGAGAAATTAATTCAGAAATTTCACACCGACATTGGCCGCAGTTAGGCTCGTGGCCATGATAGTCATGAACCTCACGCCAGCCAGATATTCCCGAAGATATGGCAGCGTTTACTTGGCGTTCATTGAGCGCGTTACAGTTACAAATAATCATGTGGCTAGTTGGGAAGTCAGCGTGAGAATGCGAATTATTATCAATCCTCTTGGTCCCGCCTGTCAAGATTGTTGAAACGGGCTCGTTAGTGCCGTCACTGGCCTCCCTACGGCTCCCCACGACCCCCCACGACCCCCCACGACCCCCCACGACCCCCCCCTTGCCATCTGCCTGCGAGTGATTATTACTATCGTTGTTCTTGCGAATGATTATTATCAACTTGTATAGATATCGAGAATGATAATGAATATCAGTAAAAACTTAAAAATACTTGACGTTATGTAATAAAAGGCGATAGTAGTATATTACTATGAATTACTTGGAACCGGTAGTTAACCCGGGCATGTGAGCGCCAGTAATCGGCAGTTTGGAGGAACAGATGAAGGGTGAACCAACGGTTATCGAGCACCTGAACATTATTTTAAAAAATGAGCTAACTGCGATTAACCAATATTTTCTTCATTCACGGATACTCAAGGATTGGGGTTTTAATCGGCTGGGTGAGAAAGTTTATGAAGAGTCGATCGGTGAGATGAAGCATGCCGATAAATTGATTGAACGAATTCTTATGCTCAACGGATTACCGAACCTGCAAGATTTGGGTAAGCTTAGGATTGGGGAGGAAGTGCCTGAGATTCTGGCGTCTGACCTTGGGGTCGAGGAGATGAATCAGGGTTGTTTGAAGGATGCAATTCCAGTTTGTGAAGAAGCTCGTGATTTTGTGTCGCGCGAAATCCTTGATGAGATTCTAAACGACACAGAAGAGCATATCGACTGGATAGAGCAACAGCATACCAGGATCGAGCAGGCCGGTTTGCAGAATTATCTTCAAGAGAACATGTACGGAAGTGGTAACGCCTAGGGGTCGGAATAAAGTCCCTAAGTGAGTTTTGTGGTGAGCTGAGGTTTAGCGGGCAGGCTGAGCAGTCTGCTTGCTGTGCAGAATTGTCTGTCGGCATATATTCTGAAGACGCGGTTTTACATGTCACCCGTGGTCTCAATTGGAACGATGGCCTGGAAGGTCTCCCAGGCCTTTGTTTCTGCGGATAATTTACAAAATATGCGGATCTGTGCAGGATGTAGCCCATCAGTGTGATGGACGGGGAAGATGACTGGTAATATGAGATGTTCGGCTAATGGTTTGATGGTTCTAAAATTCCTGGCGCCGATTATGACAGCAGTTATTTTCTGGACTTCGGCAGTTGCGTCCGCAGGCGATGTCTTAATTGACGACTTTAAGAGACCCCCAGAACTTCGATGGGAATTTATTGCAGATACTGTAATGGGCGGCGTCTCAACTGGCGGGGTCTCTTTCCTTCAAGACGACGGGGAGACCTACGCTCGTATGACAGGAGACGTAAGCACTCAAAACAATGGCGGGTTTATTCAATTCCGCGCTAAATTACCGTCGGCGCTACCTGAATCTGCGGTCGGTCTGCGCATAATTGCTCGTGGTAACGATCAGCGTTACTTCATACATTTGCGTACGACTGGTACTTTGTTGCCTTGGCAGTACTATCAGGCGGGCTTCGAAGTAGGTCGGGATTGGTCTGAAGTACGGATATCCTTCGATAACTTTAAGGCGTCGGGAAGTCTTCTTAGGGCGCTACCGAAACCAGAAAATGTCAAGTCGATAGGTGTCGTTGCTTTCGGCCGTGATCATCAAGTTAAGGTCGATGTTTCCGAAGTGAGCTATTACTAGGTCTACTGATTAGTAGCTTATATAAACATTAACCCGGTACTCCAACTTATGTAAAAGTTACGTAGTGTTCCCTTATTTAAATTTCGTTGGAGTGACGGCGCCACGTACGCCAAATGCCTAGTATTTTTCTGTGGTTTGGTCGGTATTAACTGACCAAAAAAGAATGATGACAGTGATCTACAAAACAGCACTTGAAATCATCATGGAACAACCACTAGCGGAAGGTTTGGTTTGATGTTTCGAGCATTGAAAGTAGAAAACCCCCGTGTAACCGCTGCACGGATGTTGACGGTTGCACTGCCGACATTTGCCGTCGCAGCGTTTACAGAAAAGATATTCTATGTCGTGCCGACTGTCGCTTTGACGTTGATGATTGCGCAGGCGATTGAGAGCGGAACAACGTCAAGCCGTAACAGAATTGAAGACGATGCCAACGTTGTAGAGGATTCGGATTCCTCTGAAGGGTCAGATGGAGACTCGGGGCCTTCAGACGGGCTAGATGGCGATACAGCAACTTCAGACGGCTTAGATGGTGATACAGCATCATCAGACGGCCTTGACGGAGGAATAGGGTGACCCGATGTTTGGCCTCAAAATAAAATCAGCAAAAAGCCTAACCGTGAAGCTTTTGATCGTTTTTATTCCGGTCTACCTGGTCGCCTATACAACGCAATCAATGGCTTATGTGCTTCCTACGATCGCAGTTTTCCTTATTTACGGTGCCAGCATGCCCCAGAACGATCCTGGTGGCCGTGGAGAAGTATCCTCCGAAGAGGAAAACGAAAGCGATGCCGTGGACTGAGGGGCATCGAGAGAGGCGGCGAACCAGATTAAACTGGTGCCGTTTCGCCTGCGACCTTCTGTCATGATCTGCCGGCGCGGGGGAGGAGTATAAAAGACGTAAATATAACTTGGAGATATCTTATGAAGCGTCTTGCCTTCCTTCTGGCCGTTGCCTTCCTGGCCGCGTCGGCCTCAGCGCACGCAGCGGATACGACAGTCCAAATGTTAAATAAGGAACCTGGTTCGAAGGATCGGAATGTGTATAGTCCCGAACTTGTGCAGATCGAGCCGGGTGATACGATTAATTGGGTGGCCACGGACCGGGGACATAACGTGGAGTTTGTTCGTGGGGCGTTTCCAAAAGGTGTTAAGCCGTTCCGCTCCAAGATTGGTAAGGACGTCTCTTACACGTTTTCGAAGCCGGGTGTGTATGTCTACAAATGCACGCCGCATTATGGCATGGGAATGGTCGGTATAATCATTGTTGGTGACCAGTCCGGCCGTCTAAAAGAAATCGCTTCTAAAAAATACCCGGGCAAGGCCGGTAAACGGATCAAAGCGCTGCTTGCGCCGCTGATTTAGATCATGTCCCCTTTGGGTTATCGGGCTAGGTAGGGACGCCTGTCATTGCGGCTAAGATAGTTGGTGGCCCCGAAAAAATCGGGGGCGGCACATCGTCTGCTCACTTACTGTGGGTGCGCGAGAAACACCACGAGGTTCAGAGAAAACTTCGGACAATGGAGATCAGAGATGCGTCTCGGCTACTTTACAATGCCTGTTCATCCGCTGCATCGGGACTACCCGACAACGCTGCAGGAAGACCGCGAGACCATCATCCTATGTGACAAGTTGGGCTTTCATGACGCGTTTGTTGGGGAGCATCTTACCGACAGTGCTGAGAACATCACAAACTCGATGATGTTTCAGTCAACGCTGATCCATGCGACCGAAAATATTAAATTGGCGACGGGTACGACAAACCTCTCTCATATGCATCCGGTTCTGGTGGCGACCCATGCCGCCATGTTCGATAATCTCGCGCGTGGACGATTTATACTTGGGATTAGCCCCGGCGCGCTGCGCTCGGACGCCGAGGCGCTCGGTATTCTGGATGAGGATAGGAACAAGATATTCGCCGAGGCAATCGATGTGATCTTGGCAATATGGGCGGGCGAGACGCCGTACGATATCGACTTTGAAGACAACAGGTTCAAGGTTACAACCGAAGAGACCCGCTATCTCGAAATTGGTTACGGCATTATGCCAAAAACGTTCCAGAAGCCACGTCCGGAGATCGTCGGCACGGTCGTTGCTCCGTTCTCGAAGGGAGTGATCGCTATGGGTGAGCGCGACTTTCATCCGCTTTCCGCTAATTTTCTTTTGCCAAAATGGGCAGCGACGCACTGGCAAAATTATTCTGAGGGAAAAGCTAATGCGGGTGTGGACGCCGATCCCTCCGATTGGCGAATCGCCCGCACGATTTTTGTGTCTGATGATGATTCTAAGGCAAAGGCCTATGGCCGGGATGATTCAAGTAGTCCATACCGCTTCTATTACAGCCAAATCCTAAAAAAGCTCATCCGAGGCAATAGGCAGGCTGTTTTCAAGCATGATCGAGAGGAGGCAGATGATGCGATTACCCTAGATCGGGTACTCAACGACCTCGTTATCTGCGGGACCGTGAATGATGTGGTTGACCAGATCTTGGCCCTTAGGGAAGTGACGGGCGACTTCGGTGAGTTGGTTTATGCGGGTATGGATTGGGTGGATGAAGGGCTAACAAAGCGGTCCTTAGAACTAATGGCAGAAGAAGTTATGCCCAGAGTTAATGCCGCAATTGCGTCGGTGGATCCGGCCGCTGCAGCCCAATAGTTAAGGCCCTAAGGAGCGTTAAACATGCCCGCCGAATATCGTTCGGTCCCGAGGGCCACGATTTGGCTGGGGAGCCTGGGCGTATTACCATTTTTCGCATGCACTTTGATTATTCTAATCGGCCCCTCTCGTTTCGATTCAAGTGTGCTTGAAGTGATGGCCGCATATGGGGCTGTTATTCTGTCGTTTCTTGGCGGCATTCGATGGGGTTTTGCAACGAGTGGAGTCTACTCAGTTGCGGAAAACACAGTGCTCTTGCGTAGACTTGTAGTCAGCGTTGCGCCTTCGCTTATCGCTTGGATAGCTTTGTTGGTCGCGCAACAGTTTGGGCTATTGCTTCTCGCTTGTTCCTTCGCGGTCATGCTCGTTTTGGATACCTTGGCTGTAAGGTCAAATACGGTGCCCTGCTGGTATCCCTTGTTGAGGTGGCCACTGACGGTGGCCGTGATTGCTGCGCTGCTTGTAGCAGCTTTCTCTTAACCTCGATGGCTTGGCGCGAAAATATGGGACACAAGCGTGACCTGCGGACCAAGGTCTGTCCTGTTTGCCGCTGTCCCTTCTTCTGGCGTCGACGTTGGGGCACTTGATGGAACGAGTTGAGGTTTTGTTCAGAACGGTGCCGCGGAAACCGAAACAAAAAAGGAACGGATTATGGAACCAATGTCGCACTGGAAGGGCCGGCAACCCCAGGAGTCGGTCTGGGACTATCCGCGACCGCCCCGCGTCGAAAAAATCGAAGACCGGCTTCGGGTTGACTTTGCCGGGGAAGAAATTGCCGACACCGAACATGGTTTTAGAGTGCTCGAGACTAGCCATCCGCCCGTCTACTATCTTCCACCAAGTGATGTTCGATACGACTTATTAGTGCGAGCACCAGGAGAGTCCTTTTGCGAATTCAAAGGCATCGCGGCTTATTGGTCTCTCGAAGTGTATGGGAATGCGTCGCCTAAGGCGGCCTGGAGCTATCCAGCCCCGACGAAGCTATTCTCGGAAATCGCCGAGTATTTCGCCTTTTATCCCTCGCGCGTTGATGCCTGTTGGGTTGGTGAAGAGCGCGTTGTGCCGCAGGCAGGAGATTTTTATGGCGGCTGGATCACGTCAAGAATTGTGGGCCCATTCAAAGGCGGCCCTGGGACGCGTGGTTGGTAGTGTTTTTCGCGGGTTGGGTCTAGTGAAAGGACAGGAATGTAGTTAATTTTAAGAACAGGGGAATTAATGCATTGATTAAATCAACTCTACATACTGTGACCATAAGAACTATATCCAATTATTTCGAGATAATATTTTCTTGAAAAAAATCAACAACAGTATTCACAACACCGTCTAGAAAAACACGATCCTTCCCTGATCCACCCTCTTTCGTAAAGCATTTCTGTCTTATTTCCTCGCGTGATGTAATGGAGCCATCAGAAAACACAAAAGACCCGCTTGATATCTTTATAACTGGATTATACCGACATCCATTAAAGGCCAGTCCGTTAATAATCCTTCCGTTCGAACTGAAAAAATGGTTTGCACCGTTGATCACTTCCATCTTAATGGTATTTCCACTTTTTCTGACCATCTCTGTAAAATAATAGCAGGGTTCGGGATAATAATGACTCTCTGAACCTTTTATTAATAATATAGGGAATGAAACTTTTATTGGTTCATTGATCACGTTGCACCCCGGTTCTATGGATGCCACAGACCGCCATGGTACGGAATTTGGCCTTTCAACCATGACGCCTACTGATTTGTTGACCTGGCGGGCGCCGTAGCTAAATCCGGTATAAAAAATATTTTTAGAGTCGAAGCGTGGGTCGGTAGAAAAAATATGTTTTAGGTCGAGTGCGTACTGATACGCGTTGGGGAATTGTCCCTTATTGTTTGGTTTCAAATCGGTTTTATAGAACGCATCTATAGCTACAACAGCAAAACCGCGATCTATTCCGGTTTTTATAATTCTACTAGAAAATTCGTCAGTTTTTCCGGTACTGTTTGGAAAACGGATTCCGTCTCGGCTGCTTCCATGTTGAGTAATTATTAACGGAACAGGCGATACCATAACCTTTGGAATACTTAAAAACGCGGCAACAAGTTTTTTTTCACCTCTACTGGAACTTTGGAATAATATTGTTTCGGTGTCGTGGGATTGTTCGATATTATTCTCCAAAGAACATCCAATTAAAAATAATAAAATAGGGATTAATAAAATAAAACAAAGGGGTTTTGGCGTATTATTGGTCCACGTGTCCAAGTGGCTTCTCCCACGTTAAAGTGCGTTTCGGTGTGGTTTTTTTGGCGAGCGCAGGGCTTGGCGGTGCAAAGACGCCTTGCGTGGCGATACCCCCCCCGTGGCTGGGTTGATGGCCCTCATTCTCAGCCTTTGGTTTTGTAGCAGAGGGTCAGTGATAGCCTCGGCGGCGGTGAGCCGCGTGATCTGGGTGATGCAAAAGTGGGTGGGGTATCTTTGGCGAACGATGGCCGGTGCGAGTGGAGAGTTGAGGTGACGGTTTCATGGCGGGGCAGGTCAGGCGGTTAATGCCGTTCGGCCTTTGTCTGTCAGGCGACAGACTAGCCAGTCTGGTTTGATTGGATTGTCGAACCAAGGCTCGGCGAGACCTTTGCGAATGCAGCTCTTCACGGTACGCGTGCTTATTTTTTGGCCGTCCCGGTCGAACAGTGGCAGTTTTCCGCCGGGTTGTTCTAGGCCGCGCGCGAGCCACGCCCTCTGGGGGCCACTGAGATTTCCGCGGGTAGGTATTTTGCGGTCGCCGCGCGGGCGGTGCGGCTGAAGCGCCACCACGTTGTTATGCGCCGCGAAAGTTTTTCTGGCCGCCATGATTTTCTCCGTCGGTTTAGCCGCTCCCCGCGACCGCCGATACGCCAGATCGTAGTGTACAAGGATGCCCGCGCCAAGGGGCTCGCAATGTAAGTGAGAAACATAAAAGGAATATTGATCGGATACCCAACAAGAGCTGCGCCAGTTGAGGCTCGGCTATTCAGGCGAGGCGGTGGTGCTAGGAAAAGGTGCAGGCATGGCCGGATCTGTCGCCATTTGGTATAACAGCGGTAACTATCGGTACTAACTAAAACTGCGGGGAAAGACCCATGAACGATAAGGTTTGGAAGATTTATCTGTCGGGTGAGATTCACTCCGACTGGCGCGAGCAGATAGAGAATGGCTGTGCTGAGGCCGGTCTGCCGGTCGCGTTCGCCGCACCAATCACCGAGCATGATGATTCGGATGATTGCGGTGTCGCCGTCTTCGGCTCTGAGCCCGACAAGTTCTGGCATGATCATAAAGGGGCACTGCTCAACTCATTGCGGACTGGTACCCTGATTGAGGACGCTGACGTGGTCGTGGTACGTTTTGGCGAGAAATATAAACAGTGGAACGCGGCCTTCGATGCCGGCTATGCGGCCGCGCTGGGTAAACCGATAATTACGCTCCACCCACCTGAGCATGATCATGCGTTGAAGGAGGTAGACGCGACCGCGAAGGGCGTCGCCCGCGAACCCTACCAGGTAGTGCAAGCTCTAGCTTACGCCATTAATGGGGGAATGCCGACACAGTGGTACCAGAAGGATGCTGCGGAATAGCCACAACATTGCAACTTTGATGTTTTGATCATTGCGCAGCTAGCCGGTGGTGTGGTTTGCGTTTGTTTATTCTGACACCTTCTTCTGGGCGTAGGATAGCGCTTGGTCTAGGTCGGCGATGATGTCGTCGAGTGTCTCCAGACCGATCGACAGCCGGACCACGTCTGGACCCGCACCTGAGGCGATCTGCTGATCCTCGGTGAGCTGGCGATGGGTGGTTGAGGCTGGGTGGATTATTAATGACCGCGTGTCGCCGAGGTTGGCGAGGTGCGATAGCAGCTCAACGCTCTCCACGGCTCGTACGCCTGCCTCGTAACCGCCCTTGAGGCCAAATGTGAATACCGATCCGGGCCCTTTGGGCAGATATTTTTTCGCCAGAGCGTGATACGGGCTCGACTTTAGTCCCGCATAGGACACCCAGGCTACGGCAGGATGTCGCTCTAGGAACTCTGCTACCGCCTGGCCGTTCTCGAGGTGCCGATCCATGCGGACGGGTAGGCTCTCGATCCCGGTCAGGATATTGAAGGCGTTCTGAGGTGCTAGGGTTGGGCCCAGGTCGCGCAGCGCTACGGCCTTGGCCTTGGTTGAAAAACCGAAGTCGCCGAATGTCTCGTAGAAGGTTAGGCCGTGATAAGCTGGGTCTGGTTCGCTCATTGATGGGAACTTATCGTTCTGGGCCCAGTCAAAATTCCCGCTCTCCACCACGATGCCTCCCATGGACGTGCCATGGCCACCGAGGAACTTGGTCATCGAATGGATTGAGATGTCCGCCCCCCAATCAAACGGCCGGCATAGGTAGGGGGTGGCCATAGTGTTGTCGACTATTAACGGGATTCCAGCTTCCTTGGCGATCATGGCTATAGGCTCAAGGTCGACGATTATGCCTCCGGGGTTAGCCAGCACCTCAAGGAAAATTGCCTTGGTTTTTCTATCGATGGCATTTCGAAAATTCTCCGGGTCTGCCGGGTCGACGAAATTTACATGCCAGTCGAATTTCTTGAACGTATGCGCAAACTGGGTGACCGAGCCGCCGTAGAGATTACGAGAGGCGACAAAGTTGTCACCTGGGTTCATCAGCACGAACATTGCCAACATCTGAGCGGCATGACCGCTAGCGCAGGCAACCGCGCCGCGCCCGTCCTCTAGGGCCGCGACCTTCTCTTCGAGTGCGGAGACCGTTGGGTTAGTCAGGCGGGAGGATATGTAGCCGAAGGTCTGCAGGTTGAAGAGTGAGGCGGCGTGGTCTGAATCGTCGAAAACATATGCCGTCGTTTGGTAGATCGGCACGTTGCGTGCGCCGGTCTTCTCGTCGGGTGATGCGCCGGCATGAATCGCAAGGGTCTCAAAGCCGTGCGGGCGCGGCTCGTTCGTGTTGCCTGACATTCCTTTGCTCCTTCCTTCGTCGTTCCTCCGAAGGCGGGAACGTATAGTGACTTGCACATGAACGGTTTGTGGGTGTCCATCGTTGTGGACATAACGCCTATTTAAAGTAGATTTTGACTGCTTAACGTCATGCCCTAATTCGGCGTGAGCGCCTTGAGGTGATTACCCTGGTGTTGATGCCGCTCCAGCCGAGTTCGCCGGTCAGACGGCCGAACTCAATTTTTGGGCAGCGGTCCATGATCACAGTTATGCCCGCATCCGCCGCCTTCTTGGCGGCTTCGTCGTGGCGCACCGTGAGCTGCATCCAGATAACCTTGACGCCAACTTCAATAGCTTCATCAACTACCGGTGGTACGCGGTCCGAACGCTGGAAAATATCGACCATGTCGATATGAACCGGGATGTCTTTGAGGTTGGTGTAGACCTCCTCGCCTAGCAGGGTGTCGCCGGCTGCGCGCGGGTTCACCGGTATCACCCGGTACCCCTTCTCTTGGAGATATTTCATGGCGAAGTAGCTCGGCCGATTCCAGTTACTACTGGCACCTACCATGGCGATCACGTCTGTGTCGCGCAGCACGCGTCGAATCTGCCAGTCCGGATAGTATAGCTTGCTCATATCATTTCCTAGGTGACGGTCTTCAGGCGGGGTAGTTCGATGGCTGGGCAACGATCCATAATCACGGTCAAACCGCTCGCCTCGGCCTTGGCTGCAGCCGTTTCATTGATGACCTTTAGCTGCATCCAGATATAGGTGGCGCCTATCTGAATCGCTTCATCGACTACCGGCGGAACTTTCCACGGCAGACGGAAAATCTCGACCATATCGACCTTCACGGGGAGGTCGAGGAGCGAGGCATAGACCGTCTCGCCGTGGATTTCCTCGCCCAGCGCGTCCGGGTTTACGGGGTAGACTTTGTAGCCCTCTTTCTGCAGGTAGCGCATGACCCGCCAGCTAGCCCGCGTCTCGCCGCGCGGACTCGCACCCACTAGACCAATTGTTCGCACCTCGTCGAAGAGTTTACGAAACAACTCATCGGAATAGGTCAACTGTTTTCCCGAATCCATTACCATCGCAGTGTTATCCGTCATCCCCGTCGCGGGATCCCTGGTCCCATTCGGGATTACGTTTCTCGATGAAGGCGTCAATGCCTTCCGCTGCGTCCCGGTCCATCATGTTGCGCGCCATTTCTTTGCCAGTGAACGCGTAAGCGTCGGAGATACCCATCTCAAGCTGCCGATAGAACGCCTGCTTGCCTAGCGCAAGCGCGTGGGCACTCTTGCGAGCCAGCTTAGCCGCCAATTCACTCACAGTTTCGTCGAGGAGGCCTTTGGGAACCACTTGATTGATCAGGCCAATCTCCGCTGCGCGTGGTGCCTCGAGGAAATCACCGGTCAGCAGCAAGTCCATAGCGTGCTTTCGGGCTACTGAACGTCCTACTGCCACCCCGGGGGTTGAGCAGAACAGGCCAACATTGATACCCGACGTGGCTAGTCGCACTGTGTCAGCAGCGATTGCGAGGTCGCAGGTCGCGACCAACTGGCAGCCAGCGGCTGTTGCCAGCCCGCCCACTTTGGCAATAACTGGTTGAGGAAGCCGAAGCACCGACTGCATCATTTGGGAGCAAGTGGCAAAAAGCTTCTTCTGATATGCGAGGCTGTAGTTGGTGCGCATCTCCTTAAGATTGTGGCCGGCGCAGAACGCGCGACCCGCGCCTTCGAGCACCACAACCCGGACGGTGCGGTCCGTAGCAATATCATCAAGTTCGGCTTGCAGGGATGCGAGCATGCCCTCGGACAACGCGTTCAATTCATCGGGACGGTTTAGGCGAAGCGTGGTGATACCGTCCGCACCATCATTGTTGGCGCGTAGGACATAGGGAGAGGCATCGGCGTAGGCTTTGTTCCGGCTTTCGGTATTGCTCATTACGGTTCCATTAGGTGTTGTCTGTTCAAGATGGTCCGGTTTGAGGTCGGTGGCAATGTATTACGAGCAGGCGTCTCACACACAAGCTCGTAACACTTGTGGTATCATAATACCGTTCTTCTAAACCCATGCACAAAAACGCTGAATTCGGTTTGACATCACCATTTCAGTGCCATACAACCTGCCGCCGCTTCTTGAACCGTGCTCGGTACGGTAGCAGTACCTCATTCCGGACTATACCGGTGCCAAGCGGGTGAGACAGAAATACCAAGAGAAGGTGGCCAGCGCCATGAAGACATATTCCGCGAAACCTAGTGAGGTTGAAGCCAAATGGTGGATCATTGATGCCGAAGGTGTCGTGCTTGGCCGTATGGCAGCGATCATTGCGAACCGGCTGCGTGGCAAGCACAAACCGATGTATACGCCGAACATCGATTGCGGGGACCATGTCGTCGTGGTCAACGCCGACAAGGTGCGGCTGACCGGTAACAAGCGTGACGCTAAGACCTATTACTGGCACACGGGGTATCCGGGCGGGATTAAGGCCCGCACGGCCGACAAGTATCTCGACAGTGAGCAGTCTGATGTTGTTGTCAGAAAAGCCGTTGAGCGGATGCTGCCGAAGACGAAGATGGGCCGCGAGCAGTACCGTAAGCTCAAAGTCTATGCCGGGACTGAGCATCCGCACGAGGCGCAGCAGCCCCAGCTGCTAGACCTCGCTTCTATGAACTCAAAGAATAAGAGGGGTGGCGCGGTATGACCGACGAGACCCAGACTACCGAAATACCCGCTGAGGGCGATACAGCCATCGCAGCAGCAGCTGCGGCACTCGCTGAGGCAGCTGGCCAGGTGCAAGCCGAACCCAAGATTGATGAGCATGGCCGCACCTATGCGACCGGAAAGCGCAAAGATGCGGTCGCCCGTGTCTGGATAAAGCCAGGCAACGGTCAGCTAACCGTCAATGGTCGGACGGGCGAGGTTTACTTCGCACGTCCCGTGCTGCGCATGGTCTTGTCCCAGCCCTTTCAGGTTACCGATCGGCTGGGCCAATATGACATCTTTTGTACGGTTACTGGCGGTGGTCTCTCGGGCCAGGCTGGCGCAGTGCGCCACGGTATCTCCAAGGCTCTTGCGCTGCGCGAGCCAGAGTTGCGCCCGATACTCAAGAAAGTTGGCATGCTTACTCGCGACAGTCGCGTGGTTGAGCGTAAGAAGTATGGACGCGCTAAAGCCCGCCGGAGCTTCCAGTTCTCAAAGCGTTAGCATCGAACGAGTTGTTTCCTCAACGATTTAAAAGGGATGCAAGAAATTGCATCCCTTTTCTGTGACTCGCCTGTTGTCTTAACATCATCTTCATTAGGCAACGGAGCGAAACTATCCATTACCGTATCTAATCCCCAATAGTCCCAATTCGGATCGCGCCGGCGGGCAAACAGCTCAATACGAGGCTGAGTAGGGAACATCGCTTCAATGCGTTTAGCAGCCTCTAATGGCTTCTCACTGTGATCTCTACGAGGGCTTTCAATTAACTGCTTAATGTTTCTTGCGCCACGCGGCGTTGGAATACGACCACGCTTGAAAAGCAAACATAGTTCACAATACGACAACGTATACTGACCTGGGTTATGGACCATCTTATTCCATATAAAGGCGACAGTTTTGTACTCAAAACCCCACGCTTCGCCTAACTCTATTGCCTGTGCTAAATGGGGGTTGGTAGCCCACATAAACAAAAGTGAGTCATCTTTAGCGATGCTCGTTAGTGGCAGCTTCTTAAGTTCTTTTAACTTAAGGGTAGGGTACTTAAATGACGCGGAACTGATAAAAATCTTTTTACTTAAATCAATTTTATCTTTCGTAGTGCTTGACTTATCAAATTGCATTTTTCCACCGTAATCCCACGGTGGGTCAGCATAAATGATGTCATAGTGACTACTTGGAAGCTTTGGGTAAAGGTCTTCAAGCGTATTCACTTTTGTTCGACGCTTTGCGTCTTCGTTGTATATGGAGTAGCCTGTGCGCTCTTCTGACATTGAAATCTCTTTGGATAATTTAAACATACCTAATAGCAAAGCGCTAAGATTCAAAACAAAAGCAATACAATTAAAACAAGAGCTTAAGACGTTTTGTGGATTTCTAGCGTGCGCGGGTTTTTGTATCAGAGGATTGCGCTGGCACAAGTGATTTCACCAGCATGTCCATGCGCAGGACGCCGACCTTTCGTTCACCGTCCTTTACGAGGTAGGTCTTCCGGGTGTCGCCCTCTGCCATCGCAATGACGGTCTCCAGGTTTTCCTCCTGATCGATCTCTCCGGCAATGTTTATACCGTCGGTGACAACTGTCTTGTCCATTACTGTGCGAACCCTTAGGACTCGGGCCCGGTTTATGTCACTGACGAAGTCCACGATGTAGGGGTCGCCTGGCTCTAGCAGAATCTTTTGGGGTTCGTCCTGTTGGACCACGCGCCCGTCCTTAAGAATTACCAGATGGTCCGCTAGCTTCAACGCCTCGTCCAGATCATGGGTGATAAACAGGATAGTCTTCTGCAGCTCCTGCTGCAGCTCGAGGAGTAGGTCTTGCATGTCCGTTCGGATCAAGGGATCGAGGGCGGAATAGGCCTCATCCATTAGCATGACGTCCGCGTTGGAGGTGAGCGCGCGGGCGATGCCGACACGCTGCTGCATGCCGCCGGATAGCTGGTGCGGGTAGCTGTTCCCGTACCCCTGTAGGCCGACGCGATCCAGCCAATTCTCTGCATTACGCAGGTATGTGTCTCGATCGACGCCACGAACCTCTAGCGCCAGCGCAGCATTCTCTGCCACGGTCTTGTGTGGTAGGAGTGCAAACTTCTGGAATACCATCGACATCTGCTCGCGGCGGATACGGCGTAGTTCCGCGGGCGCGCAACTGAGGATATCACGACCCTCGAAGATTATCTTGCCGACGGTTGGGTCAATTAGCCTATTAACGTGCCTTATCAGTGTCGATTTTCCAGATCCCGATAGCCCCATGATCACCGTAATCTCGCCGCCCTTTGCGTCGACGTTGATGTTCTCGAGGCCCAGCACATGGCCGCACTTCTCGAGCAGCTCCGGCTTACTGAGTCCGTCGTGGCGCACCGCCTTGAGTGCGGTCATTGGATCGGGGCCGAAGACCTTGTAAAGGTCATGGATCCCGATCTTGGTCTCGCTCATCGATCCTGCCCCGCATTTATCCGCGCGAGAGCGAGCTTGGTGGTCCGATCGAGGATTACCGCAAGCACGACGATGCTCAGACCCGAGACCAGGCCGACGCCGAGCTCTAGGTTGCGGATGCCGCGAAGAACTAGCACGCCGAGGCCTGGCGCCGAGACGAGCGAGGCTATTACGACCATCGATAGGCTCATCATGATTGTTTGGTTCACACCTGCCATGATATTTGGCAAGGCCAACGGAATTTGTACCTTGATCAGTTTCTGGCGGCCAGTCATGCCGAATGCGTCTGCAGCCTCGATTACGTCCTTGTCGACGAGACGGATGCCGAGATCGGTCAGGCGGACCACCGGTACGATCGCATATAGGATGATCGCGATGCCGTAGAGTTTCGGTTCGGTGACAGAGAAAAGGAAGATCAGAGGTATCAGATACACGAAGGCGGGCAGTGTTTGCAGCATGTCTAGGATCGGAATGATCATCCGCTGCAGGCGGTCATTGCGCGCCATAGCGATCCCAATAGGTACGCCGAGGACCACGCACAAAATTGCACAGACGAAGATAACGGCGAGGGTCTGCGTCGCGAAGCTGTAGTAGTCAATGAAACTTAATGTTAGCAGGCACGCTCCCACAAAGACGACGAGTTTCTGCGATCGGCTGACCGCCAAGGTCAACGCCAAGAGGACCGGGATCATAATCCACCAAGGGGCGGTCTCGAATAGCCATAGCGCGCCCTCTAGGAACCAGCTAAGTGGCTGGGTAATCGGGTCGAGGACCAAGCTCAGACCGTCTTTTACGGAGAGGAAGCCTTCCTCGATACCTTTAGTAAGGGCCCGCGACTGGGGGAAGGTGGCACAGGATTCATGAAGTTCGTCCATGGACGGGAACGGAAGTTCCCAAACGGATGGCGACGGAACATCGGTCCCAGCATTCTGGGCGAGAAGATCCGCCATGGAAGTCGGGCCGTTGGCAGTTGTTTCGCCGCTTTCGCACCAGGACTGAAGTCCCAGAGTCGAGAAGATCGGCTCGTAGGGCCCCATTCCACGTTCCCGTTAATTTGTATTTATGGTCAAGACGCCCGGCCGGAAACACGAGTTCCCGGCCGCCAATCAGCTTATGGTGTCGGCGGATGTTACTTAAGTAGCCTCGCCAGTTTCATTTTGGCCGCGTTGTTCAGCCAGCCTCCCCAGACATCGTTGTAGGTAGCCAGGAAATGCACTGCAGCTTCCTCGGAGGATGCGTTTTTGTCTTCCTTCCAGGCCAGGACCGCACCCATTTGCTGATTGGTGAAGCTCAGTTTTGATAGCATCTCCACCACCTCGGGTTCGCGCTCGGCGAAGGCGGTGGTTACACCGGTCACAACCCGCGAGGCGGGATAAGGCGATTTGCCGACCTGGTTGCAGTCGGTGTTCCGATTGCACTGGTGAATAGCATCGTTGTACGGGCCGAGGTCGACGGGCACCATCTCATACTTGCCGAGTAGAGCCGTTGGTGCCCAGTAGTAACCAAACCATGGTTTTCCGTCGGCAAAAGCGGCCGCGATCGAGCCCGCCAACGTCTCGCCGGAGCCATGGTCGAAGATTTTAATGCCATTGCCCTCTAGGTCGAAGGCCTGCTTCAGGCTGTCGTTGACGATGCGGCAGCCCCAGCCCTCGGGGCAGTTATGAAATCGACTGCCGACCAGTTCTGGATTGGCGAGTACACCCTCGATAGTCTTCAGTTCGGGGTGTTTATCGGCGAGATACTTAGGGATCAACCAGTGCTCCGCGCCGCCGTCAGAAAGCACGTTGGCGATGGTCTTTACTTTCCCTTCGGCCTCGAGTCTCTGGTAAACGGGAGCCGAATTAATCCACATCTCGGTAGCGATGTCGGGCTCGCCATTTTCGGCTAGGGAGGTGGCTGCGGGGACGGTATCCGACGGGACTACGGTTACCTTGCAGCCATAGCCCTGTTCCATGATAAATTTTGCGACGTTGGTAACAACTGAAGCGGAGGCCCAGTTCATCTCCGTGATCGAGACGTCGCCGCAGTCGGCATGGGAATCTGTTGCGCCGGCACCAACGGAAATCGCGATCACTGCTGCTGCGGCTGTTACTTTCACGGAACCGAAAATCGATCCATTCATGGTTCTCTCTTTTCTGCTTGTCGCCTTATGTTGGGCGGACTTATCCGTAGTGGCGAGATTGCGGCGTCCATTTGTTCCGATTTAATTCAGGTTAACAAAAAGCTTATGTGAACTGCGCCTTTGTCTCAAGGTGTGCCGAAGGAAAAGTGATGAAATCCACTTCTGTTACGCAATCTTCTTTCCGTTTGGCCCGCGTCGCGCTAAATCCATACTGTTATGAAAACGACAGTCTTCATCGACGGTGAGGTTGGGACTACCGGCCTGCAGATCAACGAGCGGCTCGCGTCGCGCGAGGACATCACGCTCATCCATCTGGAGGAGGGCGCGCGCAAGGATCTAGCTGCGCGGAAGGTGGCTCTGAACGATGCCGACGTGGCAATACTCTGCCTGCCTGACGATGCGGCTCGGGAGTCTGTTTCGTTGATCGACGGCGACACGTTAGTGATCGACGCTTCGACTGCGCACCGGGCTGTTGAAGGCTGGACCTATGGGTTCCCCGAATATGAAAAGGGACACCGGGATATTATGCGGGCCTCGTCCCGCATCAGCAACCCGGGCTGCTATGCGATTACCGCCGTGGCGATGCTGCACCCGCTGGTTACGGGTGGCCTGATCCCGTCTGATTATCCAGTCACCATAAACGCTGTGTCGGGCTATTCGGGTGGAGGAAAGTCCCTGATCGAGACCTTTGAGAACCCCGCAGAGAATAACCATACCGACGCAACACTTTATGCCTACGCATTAACCTTACAGCACAAGCATATGCCCGAGATCACCCGCTGGGGCGGGCTCGCGCGACCGCCGGTCTTCATGCCAACGGTTGCAAATTACTACAAAGGTATGCTCGTGCAACTGCCGCTGGCGCTCTGGCACCTGCCTGGTGCACCGGGTGCGGCCGACCTTCATGCGGCACTCGCTGATCACTACTTTGATGAGCGTTTTGTCACCGTGGTGCCGCTAGAAGAGAGGGGCTCGACCCTAAACCCAGAGGCGCTGAACGGGACCAACGAGCTACGTCTGCATGTGATCCACAATGATGCAACGGGGCAAGCGGTGATAGCAGGCGTAGTTGACAATTTGGGCAAGGGGGCGTCCGGACAGGCCATCCAGACCCTGAACCTGTTAATCGGCGCCGATGAGGGCGAAGGGCTTTAAGTGTCAACACTCTCAAGGTTGCCCTACGGAGCCATGAGGCGGCGTCGCCCTTTGGCAGGCTCAAAATGAGGATGCTGCCACTGCCAGTGGAGAAAAGGACGAAGTCATGACCAACCCTATCAAACCCTACCTCCAAATTATGCCGACGATAGCCGAGGGCGTATTCGTTGCCGATAATGCTGCCGTCATTGGCGACGTCCATATAGGGTCGGGCTCGAGCGTCTGGTACTCCTGCGTTATCCGCGGCGATGCTGGCAGCCACATACGGATTGGCGAGCGTGTGAATATCCAGGACGGGACGGTAATTCACCTGAACGGTCCGCGCGAGGATGGCTCGGAGCATATGCCGACGACCATTGGTGACGAGATTACGATTGGTCATTCCGCGCTGATCCACGCCTGTACGTTGCAGTCAAGGTGCTTTATCGGCATGCGTTCCGTCGTGCTCGATGGTGCCGTGGTGGAAACAGGTGCCATGGTTGCAGCTGGCGCGGTCGTCTCGCCGGGCAAGGTGGTTAGGTCGGGCGAGTTGTGGGCGGGTGTTCCAGCTAAACCCTTGCGTGAGCTTCGCCAAGAAGAGCTCGACTACTGGCCCGAGAGCGTCGCCACATACTGCAAGCTGGCCCAGAATCACATAGAATCTGGCAACAGTTCATAGTTGGCGTCACTGGCAATGAGATGCGGCGAGTAGCTTTGGTTCGATAGCAGCTTTAGCGGTATTCTTCGCATTTTGTTGATCAGCCATCTGCCAATCCTCTATAACTGCAATACTTTTTGTGCTTCGTGCTTACCGTGAAGTGCTTGATCGGACGCGGGCGGACAGGGTACATGGTGCGCGGTCACGGGGTTTGTATGCGCTGTGATCGAAAATATGCTGCAGCGCACAAATTATCGAGTGACTAGACGTAGCGCTATTGATTCGCGCAATACCACGAAGGGATAGAAGCAAATGAAGTCCGGGGCTTACAAGATGACGCGCCAGGCATTGCCGATCGTATTCGTGTTCGTATTGGCTGGCTGTTCGTATTTTGACTACGTTTTCAGTATTTTCGACGGTGATGAGCCGGCGGCTCAGACAGCCGCGGATCAGGGCGTACGTGACCGCAGCGATGCGCAACGGGCAGCCTCGGGTAGCTCGGGCACGCCGTCGCTTGCGAGTGTTCCAAAGCGGCCCGAAATTCCTAAAGAAACCAGCCGCGAACGCGTGGTTGATGGCCTGGTTTCTGATCATAAAAACGCGCGTTATACGGATAAGGCGATCCGTCTTCAGGGTACTACCCAAGCGTCGGCGACGGACCAGAGCCCGTCGCGCCCCAGTGCACCGGCAGTGGCCCCGGTAACACCGCCCGAGGCCGCTCGGGTTGTTCCTGTACAACAGCAGACTCTTGCGGCGCGGGCTCCTAAACCGTCGTCACGGTCCACGCCACCGGCAGCAGCGGTGGTCCAGCCGCGTACTAATGGTCGGGCTGTGAAGGTCTCCCGGAACAACACGCGGGGCCCGATCACCCAAGCGTCTGGCTCGGTTATCGTTGATTTGAGTGTGCTTGATGGGGGGAGCTACGTCCCGACGTCCGCCCGTGTCGTCCCGACGTCCACCCGTGTCGTCCCGAATGCCCCGGTGGTTCCGAATACCCGGGTTGCCACGATTCAGTTCAACAAAGGTTCGGATCGGCTGAGCCCGCGCGATCGGGGAATTATCAAGACGGTCGCCTCGGCGCAGCGGGTTAACGGTGCGAATGTCCTAGTCGTAGGGCACGCCAGCAGCCGAACCCGGCAGCTTTCCAAGGAACGTCATGAGTTCGTGAACTTCCAGATTTCTTCCAAGCGCGCGAACGTAGTGGCGCAGGCCTTGATCCAGTCGGGTGTAGCCTCGAACCTGGTGACGGTTGAGGCGGTGTCTGATAATCAGCCGATCTATTCGGAATCAATGCCTGAGGGCGAAGCAGGAAATCGACGCACCGAGATTTTCTTCCTCCGTTAGGTCGTTGGAAAATGGCTTCGCAGGCCGACCTCAAGGACCGCAAAAGAGCGCGCGGCGCTGCCTTTAGGGACGGCGAGATCCTATAACCCGAACCCGGTTTTGACCTATGCAGACGCAATTCCACCGCATCAAGCGTTTGCCGCCCTACGTATTTGCTGAAGTGAATGCGATGAAGGCGGCTGCGCGAGCAGCGGGAGCGGATATCATAGATTTTGGTATGGGTAACCCGGACCTACCGACGCCACCACATATCGTCGAGAAGCTTGTCGAGGCAGTGCAGGACCCACACACCCACCGTTACTCCAATTCGCGGGGCATTCCAGGCCTGCGCAAGGCGCTGTCCAGTTATTATAAGCGCCGTTTTGGCGTTGAGATCGATCATGAGCGCGAAGCGATCGTCACCATTGGTTCGAAGGAAGGCCTCGCGAATCTAGCCCAGGCTATCACCGGTCCTGGTGACGTGATGTTGGCGCCGAACCCCTCCTACCCGATCCATCAGTTTGGTTTCATCATTGCTGACGGCACGGTCCGCTATCTGCCTGTTACGCCCGATGACGAGTTCCTGTTAGCCCTTGAACGCGCGGTGCTCCATTCCCAGCCCAAGCCCGTGGCGCTCGTTCTCTGCTACCCTGCCAACCCTACATCGGTGACTGCGGACATAGGATTTTATGGTCGGATCGTCGATTTTTGCCGCACCCATGAGATTATCGTCTTGTCAGACTTGGCCTATGCTGAAATCTATTTTGACGACAACCCACCTCCATCGATCCTTCAGGTCCCAGGAGCTAAGGACGTTGCGGTCGAGTTCACTTCACTAAGCAAGACCTATTCGATGCCTGGCTGGCGCATTGGCTTTGCGGCTGGTAATCCCGGGCTGATTGGCGCACTTGCGCGGGTCAAAAGCTATCTGGATTATGGTGCTTTCACTCCAATCCAGGTGGCGGCTACTGCTGCACTAAACGGCCCGCAAGATTGTGTGGAGGAGACCCGGGCGATCTATCGCGAGCGGCGCGATGTATTAGTTGAGGGGTTGACCCGCGCCGGCTGGGACGTGCCAATTCCAAGCGCAAGCATGTACATCTGGGCGCCGATCCCGGAACCGTTCACCGCGCTTGGCAGTATCGCCTTCTCGAAGTTGCTTCTGAAGCACGCGCATGTAGCGGTCTCGCCGGGCCTTGGTTTTGGCGAATATGGCGACGGTCACGTGCGTATCGCGCTAGTTGAGAACACACAGCGTATTCGGCAGGCGAGTAGAAGTATTCGCCAACTCTTCGCGGACCCTCAAAAGGCCATCGCCGACGCCGCGGATGCAGCGCAAATGTCCCTTGCGGCGAAATAATTGAGGCCATTTATGTCGAACCCACTTCGTGTTGCGATTGCAGGACTTGGAACGGTCGGCGCCGGGACAGTGTCGTTGCTGACCAAGCACCGTGATCTGATAGCCCGACGTGCCGGACGGAACGTGGATATTGTTGCCGTATCGGCGCGTAACAGCGAGAAGGACCGCGGCTTTAGCTTGAACGCTTATGACTGGTATGACGATCCGGTGGCAATGGTGAAAGAGGCCGATATCGACTTAGTGGCAGAACTCGTCGGGGGCGAGGAGGGCGTAGCGAAGGAGGTTTGCAAAGCGGCTATTACTGTCGGACGCCACGTGGTGACGGCGAACAAGGCCCTGATGGCAATGCATGGGGATGCGCTGGCGTCGGAGGCCGAAGCAGTTGGCGTCTCGCTGAACTACGAGGCAGCGATCGCGGGAGGTATCCCTATCGTTAAGGCACTGCGAGAGGGCCTCTCTGGCAACCAGATTAATCGTGTCTACGGAATTCTTAATGGCACTTGCAACTACATTCTGACTGAAATGCGTGAGAACCGGATCTCCTACGAAGCGGTCTTGGCTGAGGCGCAGAAGCTCGGCTATGCAGAAGCGGACCCGAGTGCAGATGTTGATGGCGTCGATGAGGCGCACAAGCTCGCGTTACTTGCGAGCCTGACGTTCGGTACCAGGGTCGACTTTGCAGGAGTGTACACCGAGGGTATCCGTCGGATCTCGATCGAAGATATCGACTATGCTGACGAGTTTGGCTACCGCGTGAAGTTACTGGGCAGCGCACGGATGACCGAGAATGGCCTGGAACAGCGGGTCTTCCCCTGTATGGTCAGCAAGGACAAAGCGATCGCCAATGTTGATGACGCATATAACGCTGTCGTCGTTCATGGCGACTTCGTTGACGACACGATGTATGAGGGCCGTGGGGCGGGCGCAGGCCCGACGGCGTCGGCGGTGGTAGCCGACATCGTTGACGTGGCGCGTGGCTTTTCCGTTCCGACCTTTGGCGTACCGGTTGCGGACTTGATTAATGTAGAATCTATACCGATCGAGCGGCATTGGGGTGCCTGCTATATTCGCCTCATGGTCCGCGATGAGCCCGGGGTAATCGCCGACATTACGGCTGTATTCCGGGAGGAAGAAATTTCGATAGAGTCCATGCTCCAACGGGCACGCTCGCAGACAGAGGCGGTACCCATTGTCCTTACCACGCATGCATGTGAAGAGGCTGCGATGCGGCGGACCCTCAAACGCATTGGGGCCTTGGATTCTGTCGTTGAACAACCAACAATGATCAGAATCGAGACATTGAACTAAACAAGGCTGGTTTACCGGCTTTTAAACAAAAATTCTAAAGGGGGGTTTCATGGCCAGCCAATCCGAGGCGGTGATGGACCGCAACATGGCAATCGAGGCTGTGCGTGTCACGGAGGCAGCAGCGATCGCGGCAGAACGATGGGTGGGGCGTGGCGACGAGCGCGAGGCGGATGCTGCAGCGGTCGACGCCATGCGCACGGCACTCAACCGGCTCAACATCGAAGGTACTGTCGTAATCGGCGAGGGCGAACGCGATGAGGCACCAATGCTTTATATTGGCGAAAAGGTTGGTGCAGGCGGGCCGAAGATCGATATCGCGCTCGATCCGCTGGAGGGTACGACGATCACCGCCAAGGCGAATGAAAATGCAATGGCGGTTTTGGCGCTCGCGCCAGACGGAGATTTCCTAAACGCCCCGGACGTTTACATGGATAAAATCGCCATTGGGGGTGGTTATCCAGACGGTATAATAGACATTAGTGCGGCGCCGGACGAAAATCTGGAGAAGCTAGCCAAGGAAAGCGGCCGGGATATCGGGGATCTAACGGTCTGTATCCTCGACCGACCCCGCCATGAGGAACTCATCGCTAATGTGCGCAATGCCGGCGCCCGAATATTTCTGATTTCTGATGGCGATATTTTTGGTGTTATGGCTACCTCTGACCCCGACAGCGGGATTGATATGTATCTTGGCAGCGGTGGTGCGCCGGAGGGCGTTTTGGCGGCTGCTGCGCTCCAGAGCATCGGTGGCCAGATCCAAGGCAAGCTGTTGTTCCGAAACGATGATGAGATTGGCCGCGCCCGCAAGCTCGGGATTGATGATCTGGATCGGGTCTACAACCGTGATGACCTAGCGTCCGGTGATGTGATTTTTTGTGCGACCGGGGTGACCGACGGTGCCATGCTCAAAGGTGTACGAAAGTTCCGTGGCGGTGCTGAAACCCACTCCATCGTCATGCGATCAGTTACCGGGACTGTTCGCGAGGTCATCACCAAGCATAATTTCACGCGCAAGCCCGGCTGGGACGACTGATCTACGCATGAATGCGTCTGCAGAACCGATTTCGAGCGCTGGGCACGAAGGGAACGTCCTGGTCCCGAGATCCGTTACTGGGCGCCGCTGGCTCATGGGCAATATGGATGATCGAGCCGGTCTTGCGCTCGCCCAACGCCTAGGTTTACCTGAAATGATAGCACGGGTTATGGCAGCGCGGGGCGTAGGCCTAGACTCCGCCGAAGGCTTCCTCAATCCTACCCTGCGAGATACTTTACCCGATCCCTCAAGCCTTGTTGGCATGGAGGAAGCCACCGAACGAATGGTTAAGGCGTTGGTTGATGGTGAGGCGATTGGTATTTTTGGCGATTATGACGTGGATGGTGCGACGTCGTCGGCTTTGCTCGCGCGCTTCATGGCCGCCATTGGAGCACCCGCCCGGGTCTATATTCCTGACCGTATGAAAGAGGGCTATGGTCCGACCACGCCGGCTATGCTGCAGTTGCGTGCTGAGGGTATCGGGCTTGTCGTCACGGTTGATTGCGGCACCACGGCCTTTGAGCCACTTGAGGCAGCGGGTAACGCGGGACTCGATGTAATCGTAGTTGACCATCACGTTGCGGAACCTGCTCTGCCGCGTGCTGCGTCGGTAATCAATCCAAACCGGCTTGATGATACGAGCGGGCTGGGTGCGCTGGCCGCAGTAGGCGTCTCCTTTCTGTTTGTCGTTGCGATCAACCGGATGCTCCGAGAGCAGGGGTGGTACGTTCGTAATGATTGCCGAGAACCAAATTTGCTTGGGATGCTCGATCTGGTAGCTCTCGGAACTGTGTGCGATGTTGTCCCGCTGGTCGGTCTCAATCGTGCTTTTGTCAGCCAGGGTTTGAAGGTCATGGCAAAGCGGCAAAACCCCGGGATAGTTGCCCTCTCAGATGTAGCCCGAATCGACTCACGGCTCTCGGAGTACCATGCCGGCTTTCTGCTCGGCCCCCGGGTTAATGCGGGTGGTCGTGTCGGTGAGGCGCTTGTGGGGGCACGTCTCCTGATGACTCATGATGCCGCTGAGGCGAATGAACTTGCCAAGCGGCTCGACGAATGGAACACCGAGCGGCGCGAGATTGAGGCCGTGGTGCTTGCGCAGGCAATGGCCCAGGCTGATGAAAGCTCGGGTAATGCGGCGTTGGTCGTTGTTGCCGGGGATGGCTGGCATCCAGGTGTAATTGGTATCGTGGCGGGGCGGTTAAAGGAACGCTTCAACCGCCCGGCCCTAGTGATTGGCTTCGAAGGCGAAGTCGGCAAAGGTTCAGGGCGGTCGGTCGAAGGGGTTGATCTTGGTACTGCCGTTATTGCGGCCCGCCAGGCCGGGCTTTTGATCAACGGTGGTGGCCATAAGATGGCGGCGGGCCTAACTGTTAAGCGCGATAAGCTTCCGGAGGTGCAGCATTTCCTAGATGAACGAGTTGCAGATGACGTAGCCCGGAACGCCGTTGTCCCTACCTTGACTATTGACGGCTCGATCGCAGTCAAGGGCGTGCAACCGGACTTCGTTGAATCTCTGCAGCGGCTTGCGCCTTTTGGATCTGGAAACTCGGAACCGCGATTCGCGGTGCCATCGGTGCGTGTCGCTAAGGCTGATGTGGTCGGCACCGGGCATGTGCGCTGTTTCCTGTCGGGCGCCGACGGTGGACGCCTCAAGGCGATTGCATTCCGCGCAGCAGGCGAGCCTTTGGGTGACGCACTGCTCCAGACCGATGGGCTTTCACTTCAGCTTGCCGGTAAGCTCCGCCCTGATAACTGGCAGGGTCGAGAGGACGTACAGATGATCATCGACGACGCGGCGCCCGTCTGATCCGTGTATCCTTCGGGTACCATAGCAATGTATTGAATAATCAGTCGATTAGCCAAGCGCGGGCTTGATTTCGAAGCTATCAGTCGTTATCTGGACCTCGCCGGTTATTAGCCTCGACGTCCCCATCGTCTAGAGGCCTAGGACACCACCCTTTCAAGGTGGAGACACGGGTTCGAACCCCGTTGGGGACGCCATTACTTTTTAACTAATTAGCGGGAACGGTTGCCATACTGGGGGCTGTTTTTTTGGTGGTTTGTTCCAAAAAAACTGTAGCATCGCGCGATATTGAGAAACCCTAGTAGGAGCCGACTGTGAGCAATGCTGGAACAAACGGTAAATCGGCCTCTTCGGGTGAGGTGAGCATCGACGAGATCCTAAGTGAGATGTCGTGCCCTGTTGCACCCCGGGTGCCATTTATTGAGCCTGGCACTGAAACTGCAGAGGTCACCGAGATATATGATCAGTGTCGTGATCTATATGGGATGGTGCCGAAGTTCATTCAACTCCTGGCTCACGCGCCGGGCACCGCGAAGAGCTTTCTGAAGTTTGATGAGGAAATTAAGGTTGCGGCATTGCGTACTGGGGAACGTGAGCGTTCACGTATGCAAGTGCTCGCGATCCTAAAACCCTCACTAGATAATTCCTGCCATAATTGTTCTCACCACAATGTCTATTTGGCGCGCGGGCTTGGTTATAACGACGCACAGTTGGCCGCAATTGCAGCTGGTACATGGGACAATAATGATGACTTCTCTGAGAAAGAGAGGGTTGTACTCGATTGGTCGAGTGCGGTTACCGATATGAGTGCATCGCGCGACCAAGCGGCATTTGACGCCATGAGTGCGCATTTTTCACACGAGGAAATTGTTGAGCTTACCTACACGACTGCTCTGTGGAATTGTACAAACCGTCTCGCCGAGGCGATGCACATAACCGCGGAGCCCCCTGGTAAGGGTATCGATTGGAGAACTAATTAATTGCATTGGCTGGCAATTCAAGCAGCCAACCAATGGAATCATTTTGTGACGGGAGTGATAGTGCTCATTCCTGCCATACGCGTGGCGAAACGTCAGAACGCGGATTAAGGCATACCAATAAACGTGTGTATTCAGTGCCCTCGATAGTTGGTGAGCGGTTTTATGGTCGTAATATGAGTGCGAGGCATAGAAACCTACATGGCAGTCACATCGCTAAATAAGCTATCCGCCTTTGAAGTTGCTCGGCGGATTGCGTCTGGAGAAACAACCGCAGTTGCCGTTACCGAGGCGTGTCTCGAACGCATTGAGGCATGCGATGATGCGGTTCGTGCCTGGGCCTATATCGACGGTGAGTTGGCTCTCCAACAAGCGCAGGCATGCGACAATAAAGCACCAAAGGGGGCGCTGCATGGAGTGCCTCTGGGCGTGAAGGACATAATCGATACCCAAGATATGCCTACCCAGATGGGGTCTCCGGTTTATGCCGGTTACCGCCCAGGTGCTGACGCTGCATGCGTCGCCCAAGTACGTAACGCGGGTGCAATTATTCTGGGCAAGACCGTAACCACCGAGTTTGCTGGCAGTCACCCGGGCCCAACGGCGAATCCGCAGGATCTTAATTACAGTCCAGGCGGCTCGTCGAGCGGTTCTGCCGCAGCAGTTGCTGATTACATGGTGCCCGCAGCGTTTGGCACCCAGACCGGTAGCTCGATCTTGCGCCCATCAGCCTACTGCGGTGTGATAGGTTACAAGCCAACCTTCGGCACTTACAATATCGCCGGGGTAAAGGCTGCTGCCCACAGCCTCGATACGTTGGGGCTTCACGTACGCGACATTGATGATATCCAACTGCTTACCTCGGTCTTGGTCAACCGGTCGTTGGCGCCGTTGCCTCTACCGACGGGCGGCCCACGTATTGGCCTTTGTCGTACACCCCTTTGGGATTCCGCACAGCCAGAGACGAAAGCCGCCGTCGAGGATGCCGGCGTGCGTCTTTCGCAAGCTGGTGCGGCAGTTCACGATATTAATATGCCGGAGGCATACTCCCACCTGGAGGATGTTCGCATTCTTATTAACTGTTATGAGCGCAGCCGGCACATGATCAACGAGTGGCACGATTATCGCGATCTACTTAGCGACCGATTTTGCGCTGTCATGGAGACTGGGCTCGGTCTGCCTTATGAGGAGTATGTCGCTGGGATGCGTATGACTGAGGATTGTCGGCAAAACAGTGACGCGCTGTTCGAGGATCTCGATGTCTTGCTCACGCCCTGCGTGGACGGGGAGGCGCCGCGGGGTCTTGAGGACGGTGGTAACCCGCGCTTCGCGGGCTTCTGGACCGCCATTCGCTTGCCCACTATATCTCTCCCTACGCATAGCGGACCAAACGGGCTTCCGGTCGGGATTCAGTTGGTCGGGCGGTACCGTGATGACGACCGGCTACTAAGCGTCGCGAAATGGGTAATTGAAACGCTCCGCGCGCCTAGTTCCTGCCTAGTCTGAGAACGCACCCTTTTATACTAAACAGATGCGTTTCAATTTATGAATTCAATGGCACTGGGTGAATTCTGTCAGACCTCGAAACTCTTTTTGTTGTAAATTATCTTTACGGACAATGATCCGGCACACCTTTGGAGGAACGTAACGCATGCGCAGGCCACGTCTCGACCGCGACCGCCAGCAATGGATTTTCGATTATCTCGTTCAGGAGACCGGCAAGGTTTTCCACTGGGACGAGGACGGGCGTCCGCTGCCCAAATCCGTTAAAAGCCACGCCCAGATCTCCAAGCATCTTGGCCGCATTGGCCAGCGCCTAGAGCGGGTCGCTGCCGAGGAAGAGGCGGTCGGCCACGCAGCGACCGCCTTCGAGCTCTATTACAGGGCATCCTCTACCTTCGCTTTAGCTCAGCACCCGGTGCTCGAGACCAACGACGAGAAGCACTACCTTCACGGCCGCTGCATCGCCAACTTCGAGAAGGTTATCGAACATGCACCCTATCCTATCGAACGGATGGAGGTACCCTTCGATGGGGCGGAGCTCCAGTGCAACTTCCACATGCTGCCGGGCAAGCCTAACGCACCGCTAGTGATCTTCATCCCTGGCTGCGATATGACCAAGGAAATCTATCCCGATCCACGCATCATGCAGGCACACCTGCGTGGCATGCATATGCTGGTCATTGACGGGCCTGGGCAGGGCATGTCGAACCTGCGTGGCATCAAACTCACGCCAACCAACTACGAGCGCGCGGTGTTGGCCATCGCCGAGCATATGGCGGAGCGTGAGGAAGTTGATGCTGATAAAATCACTGTCTATGCCCTGTCCATGGGTGCCCATTGGGGCCTTGAGGTGGCGGCGTCGGGCCATCCGCTGATCAAGGCGGTGGCCGCGCCTTGGACGTCAGCCCTCGACAAGTATTTTATACTCGACACTTTCTCACCGCGCTACAAGCAGCTCTTCGGCTACCTGATGGGTGCGTCGAGCGAGGCTGAGCTTGACGGCTGGGTCAGCAAGATGACCGTAGAGGGCCGCGAGGCGGATATAAAGTGCCCGGTATTGCTGACCGTCGGCGAGTATGATTCTCGGAGTCCTGTTGAACTGGTCTACGAGTTCTATGATAAAATCAATGCGCCGAAGGAACTCTGGGTCTACGAGGATACCTATCACCAGGCACGGATGTTCGGCGCTGACCAGACCCGCCACGACCATCACATGATGTGCCATGACTGGCTCGTGGATGCGCTGGCTGGTAAATATGGTGCCGACCACGACAAGAAGATGTATTTGCGCACCGGCGGCGGCGGCCCCAACGGTGGCCAGGGCGAGGGGCAGGACGCGCTTCACTGGTGGGAGTAGCCCTTTGAAGGCAGTTTCTTACACTCGCCATGGCCCGGCGGCCGAGGTGCTAGAGTTTGGCGATTTTCCTGACCCCGTCGCCGATGACGGTGAGGTGCTTGTCAGGCTTGGTGCATCGGGAGTGAACCCGTCCGACGTCAAAGCGCGGTCGGGCTATCTCTGGCCGATGACCGCGCAGCGTACCATTCCCCATTCCGACGGCGCGGGGGTTATCGAGGCCGTCGGAGGCGGGGTGGATCCGGCGCGGGTTGGCGAGCGGGTTTGGACATACAACGTCAACCGCACTGAAGACGGGCTCGGTCAGGGTTCAATCGGCACGGCGGCGGAGCTGGTTGCTGTCCAATCTGCGCGGGCTATTCCGTTGCCGGATGGAGCATCGTTTGTGACTGGTGCGGCACTCGGCGTGCCCGCTATGACGGCTCACGCGGCGTTGCTCACTGATGGTCCGGTCGACGGCATGTGCGTGCTTGTCACTGGCGGAGCTGGGGCGGTGGGCTCGCTCGCAATCCAGATGGCGAAATGGGCTGGCGCCGCTCGCATCGTCACTACAGTTAGTTCCGACACGAAGGCGGCCGCTGCGATAGCCGACGGGGCAGACGCGGCTGTTAATTACCGTGAACTGGGTATCGGCGACAACCTGCGCAACGCGCTGCTTGATGCCAGCGGCGGCCGCATGTTCGATCGCATGGTAGACGTCGACTTTGGTGCTTACGTGAATCTTTCTGCGAAAGTAATGGAGCATGGTGGTGTTATCGGCACCTATGCCTCCATGTCCGAGCCGAAGCCAACCGTCGACTTTTATCCACTGATGATGAACGACATTACTATCCGCATGGTCGAAGTTTATGCCCAGTCGCCGGCGCGGTTCGCGGAGATCAGTGACGGGGTTAACCGCGCTCTTTCGGACGGCGCGCTCGCGCCGCATATCGATGGGACCTGGCCGCTCAGAGACGTGGTTGCTGCCCATGAACGCGTGGAATCAGGGGCGCAAATAGGAAATGTAGTCGTCGAAATCTAGACCGCCAGCGCCTGTTGCCGCGGTTCTCCGTCCGGTATGGTCCTTGCCAATACCGACCATAAGTGACCAGGTGTTCAAATTGTTTTTTTGAGACGAGTAAGAACTTTCGCTATTCCGAGCGTGAGATTATTCATCCGCCGGTTAGTCTGGCAAATGGTCTTTTTAGTATGGAATCTTCGTCTCCGAGACGGCCCAGGCTTCGAAGGACTTGATGGTTTCCTCGCGGAGTATTTGCTCGGTGGGGATTGCACGTTCATGCATGGGCTTCGGAATTTCCTTGTAGAGAAAGTCGTCGTCAAAATCGATCGCTGCCGCGTCTGCCTTGGTGTTGCCATAGTATATACGGTCGAGGCGTGCCCAATAGATCGCGCTTAGGCACATGGGGCAGGGCTCACAGCTAGTATAGATCTCGCAGCCCTCGAGGTTGAAGGTACCAAGTTTCTGGCAAGCTTGGCGGATGGCGACGACCTCGGCGTGGGCCGTTGGATCGTGGCTGCTGGTTACAATATTTGTGCCTTCGCCGATTATTTCACCTTTTCGCACAATAACCGCTCCGAATGGTCCGCCGGTACCATCTGCTACGTTCTTTTCAGCCAACGATGCTGCTGCGCGCATGAAATCATTTCGTTCCATAGTTCACCCTGTTTACGTTGCTCGATGTTAACATGTGGGCGTGCGGAAGATGCCGAGAGGGGCTCGCCAGTTCGGATCATGTCGTTATAGTTTAACCGGCTTTCGCGCAACGTGGTGGATAAGGTTTTGACGATCAACTTTATACTGAATGGCGAAGAACGCAGAGAGGCGTTAGTCTCTCCTACCCGGACTGTGCTTGAATATCTGCGTCAGGACGGTGGCCTTACAGGCACCAAGGAAGGTTGTGCTGAGGGTGATTGCGGTGCCTGTTCCATAGTTTTGGTGCGCAACGGATCCAAGCGGATAGAAGCTGTAAATTCCTGCTTGCTGACCATGGGTCAACTCGATGGCGCACGCGTGGTGACGGTTGAGGGTTTGTCAGACCGGGGTGGCGAACTGGAGGCGGTGCAGGCAGAGATTGTTGCCGAAGACGGAACTCAGTGTGGGTTCTGCACGCCTGGTTTCGTTATGGCGCTTTACGCGTTACGTCATAGCGGTGAGACCGTTACCGACGAGGTCATTCATGATGCGCTGGCCGGTAATCTCTGTCGATGCACCGGCTACCGATCAATTATAGCGGCAGCTCGTGCCGCGACCGCAGTGCCGTCTGATGTACCGGGTGTGATGGCGACGGCGGCGCCGGCTGCGGCCGAGGTCTATGAGGCACAAAGCCAAAAATTTATTTCGCCCAGGACCCTAGACGATTTAATTAAGGTACGGGGGGAGTATCCCGAAGCACCGTTACTGTCGGGCGGCACGGATCTAGGACTGAGTTTTAGTAAGGATCGCAAGGTTTTCCCAGTCACGATCTTTACCCAGAATGTGGCTGAACTAAAGCAGATAGTGGAAACTGATACGAGTATCTCAATCGGTGCAGCGGTCACATATAGCGAGGCACTTGAGCGGATTGAGCGTCTCTATCCTTCCTTCGCGACCCTAATCCGCCGGATTGGCTCTCGCCAGATACGGAACGTTGGAACCTTCGGGGGAAATATTGGCAATGCATCGCCGATCGGCGATACCCCACCATGCCTGATTGCCCTAGATACGGCGCTCGCACTTTATGGCCCTAGCGGAGTGCGGGAAATGCCCCTAGAAGCTTTCTTTTTGGACTATCGGAAGACTGATCTCGCTACCGGCGAGGTCATTGCATCGATGACGATTCCGAAGCTCTCCGAAAATCAGCTGTTCCGCACGTACAAGGTGTCGAAGCGCTACGATCAGGATATATCCGCTGTCGTCGGTTCGTTTCGTCTGACAATAGTGGACCGCATCGTTACCGAAGCGCGGATAGCGTTCGGCAGCATGGCCGCTATTCCAAAGCGGGCGCGGCTGTGCGAAGCGTCACTCGTCGGCCAGCCCTTTAACGCTGAAACTGCGCTGCGCACTGGTGAAATGATCAGGGAAGATTTTCAGCCCATCGACGACCATCGTGCTACTGCGGACTACCGTCTGCGCGTTGCGGCCAACCTTTTCGTTCGATTGCAGCGTGATATTGAGGGTGCTGATAATATCGAGGTGACCACGGTATGAATAGCGATGGCGACATCCGTGGTGCAGTTCACAGCAGCGCCCGGCATGACAGCGCGCGCGCGCATGTAACAGGGTCTGCACGCTACATCGATGATATGCCTCTCTTGCCGGGTACGCAGGAGATTGTTCTGGTGACCTGTCCGTATGCGCATGCACGGATTAAGTCGATCGACGTTGCGGCGGCACTTGAGATGGATGGTGTGCGCGGTATTGCGACCGCAGCAGATATCCCCGGCGACAATGAAATCGGGCCAATCTTCGAGGACGAGCCGGTGCTTGCTGACGGAGTTGCAGAATATGCGGGCGCACCAGTTGTAGCGGTTGCGGCGGACACATTCGACAAGGCGCGCGCGGCCGCCGACAGGGTGGTGGTGACCTATGAAGAACTAACGCCCGTCCTCGAGATCGAGGATGCGCTGGCGCGCGAGCAATATACTTACCCGCCCCAGACCATGACTTATGGCGATCCAGGGGCTGCAATCGCGGCCGCTCCCCACCGGATCGAGGGAAAGTTGCGCTGCGGCGGGCAGGATCATTTCTATCTTGAAAGCAACATTGCGATGGCTGTGCCACGCGATGACGGAGACCTCGACGTATACAGCTCAACCCAGCATCCCAGCGAGGTACAGCATGGCGTTGCCAAAATACTCGGCGTTCCCTCCAACGGGGTAACTGTTGAAGTGCGGCGTATGGGTGGAGGCTTCGGCGGCAAGGAAAGCCAGCCCGCGATCATCGCCGCGATCGCGGCACTGATGGCGGAGATTACCGGGCTCCCTGCGAAGCTGCGGCTGCGCCGCGATGATGACATGATTATCACAGGGAAACGGCATGATTTCTTTTTCCGTTACCAAGCCGGTTTCGACGAGACAGGCCGGATAGCCGGCGTCGATATCCTCATGGGTATGCGCTCGGGCAATGTAGCTGATCTAAGCCCCGGTGTTCTTGCTAGGGCGCTGTGCCATGCGGATAATTGCTATTACTTGCCAAACGCGAAGATCAGGGGATACCCCTGCAAGACCAACACAGTATCGAACACCGCGTTCCGCGGCTTCGGCGGTCCGCAGGGCATGATTGTCATCGAAGCAATTCTCGAGCATATAGCTCGCGAGCTCGGTATCAGCCTAGATGATGTTCGCTCCGAGAATTACTATGGCGTCGATGATCGGAACGTGACGCCCTATCAGCAGACGGTTCAGGACAACATCATCGTCGAGCTCACAGACCGGTTACGAAAAGAAGTCGACTTCGATGCAATGTCGGAGGCTATCGATGATTTCAACCTGTCCCATGAGACCCTGAAGAAGGGGCTTGCGATGATGCCGGTGAAGTTTGGGATTTCTTTCAACACACCGAAGCTCAACCAGGCGGGCGCGCTCGTGCATGTGTATGCGGATGGCAGCGTGCATCTGAATCATGGTGGCACCGAAATGGGGCAGGGCCTGTTTACCAAGGTTGCGCAGGTTGTCGCATCGGTATTCCAGATAGATCTTAACAACGTCAAGATTTCGGCGACCCGCACCGACAAGGTACCGAACACTTCGGCGACCGCAGCGTCGGCCGGTTCGGACCTCAATGGTATGGCTGCTCTCAATGCCGCTAATACAATCAAGGAACGTATGGCCGGCGTCGCCGTGGAAATCTTCGATAGCACGCTCGACCAAATCGAGTTTCGCCAAAACCGGGTATATGCCGGCAACAAAAGTTTGTCTTTCGGAGAGCTGGCCGAAGAGACATACAACCGGCGGGTTCAGCTGTCCGCGACTGGGTTCTACTCGACCCCGGGGCTTCACTGGGATGCCAAGTCTCTAGTAGGAAACCCGTTTTACTATTTCACCTATGGTGCGGCGATAAGTGAGGTGGTGATCGACACGCTGACCGGTGAGAGCCGCGTACTGCGTGCAGACATACTCCAGGACTGCGGTAATTCTCTAAACCCGGCTGTCGATCTTGGTCAGATCGAGGGTGCCTTCGTTCAGGGACAGGGCTGGTTGACGTCGGAAGAGTTGGTCTGGGACGACAAGGGGCAGTTGCTGACCCATGGACCGTCGACCTATAAAATTCCTGGCAGCCGCGACGTACCGCCGGAATTTAACGTTCATATCCTTGAGGACGCGCCCAACCGTTTTCCGACTGTGTTTCAATCCAAGGCGGTCGGCGAGCCTCCATTGATGCTAGCCATTTCCGTTTGGCTAGCGATTCGTGATGCGGTTTCACGGACCGTCGGCTACCGGCATCTGCCTGCGCTGGATGCACCAGCCACACCCGAGGCGATTTTGAACACCGTCGACGAGATCCGGGGCCGTGACCGAGGTTAAATGGTGTTGGCCCTGTCTGGAATTTGACTTCGCACATGCAGCAAAGTTTCTCGCCACGGCCCGATGTTTCGTGTTAACGCGTTCGCAGACTGTTTGGCCGCCTCTCTGGCGGTGCTTTTTTTGGGTCCGTCCAGATGTCCGCTTCCGCAGAGAAAATTCGTAATATAGCGATCGTTGCCCATGTTGATCACGGTAAGACTACCTTGGTTGATCAGTTGCTTCGTCAGTCCGGCACCTTGAAGACCCACGGCGAAGATGCTGGGCGTGACCGAGTAATGGACTCCAACGACATCGAGCGCGAGCGCGGTATCACCATTCTGTCCAAAAATACTGCCCTGGAGTGGCAGGGCTGGGCGATCAATATCGTCGATACTCCAGACCATGCCGATTTTGGCGGCGAGGTAGAGCGGGTACTCTCTATGGTGGATTCCGTTCTATTACTCATAGATGCGGTCGAAGGCCCCATGCCGCAGACGGCATTCGTGACGCGCAAGGCGCTTGAAGCAGGCCTTAAGCCGGTGGTCGTGGTCAACAAGGTAGACCGCGTTGGCGCCCGCCCCGATTGGGCAGTCGACCAGACGTTCGATTTGTTTGATCGACTGGGCGCGTCCGATGAGCAGCTCGATTTTACTACGGTATTCGCTTCGGCGGTTGAAGGCTGGTCATCCACCTCGTCTGACGCCCGCGGCGAAAATATGGATATGCTGTTCCAGACTATTGTCGACCAGGTCGAGCCGCCGGCGGTCGACCGGGATGGCGCCTTCCAACTTCAGGTCTCCGCGCTTGATTACTCATCGTATGTGGGCGTGATCGGCATCGGGCGTATCACGCGCGGTCATGTGCGTCGTAACGCGGCGGTCACGGTCGTCGGCGCCAACGGCGAACATCGGCAGGGCCGCATCCTGCAAGTGTTAGGGTTTCACGGGCTCGAGCGGGTTGAACACGAAGAAGCCGCAGCTGGAGATATAGTTGCTTTCTCTGGCATCGAGGAACTGAACATTTCCGACACGTTGTGCGATCCGGAGGCCATAGAAGCCTTGCCGCCGCTTACTGTCGATCAACCCACCATCTCGATGACTTTCCAAGTCAATGACTCGCCGTTTGCTGGGCAGGAAGGAAAATACGTCACAAGTCGTAACATTCGCGATCGCCTGCAGGAAGAACTACTCCACAATGTGGCGCTGCGGGTCGAGGAAACAGATAGTGCAGATCGTTTCAAGGTGTCGGGGCGAGGTGAACTACATCTGTCGATTCTGATCGAAAATATGCGTCGCGAGGGCTATGAACTGGCGATTTCCCGGCCCGAAGTCATCACGCATGTGGTCGCTGATGTCGTTAACGAGCCTTGGGAAAGCCTAACTGTTGATATACAGGAAGAACATCAGGGCGCGGTGATGGAATTGCTCGGCACCCGCAAGGCTGAATTAAAAAACATGGTACCTGACGGTAATGGACGCGTGCGGCTTGATTACGAGGTGCCTACGCGCGGACTGATTGGTATTCGCTCGACTTTCATGACCCAGACGTCGGGCAGCGGTCTGATGTATCATGCGTTTGAACGTTATGGCCCGAGGGTTGCCGGGGAGCTCGCACAGCGCCAGCGCGGCGTTCTGGTCTCAACTGACACGGGCATGGCGCGCGCCTACGCGTTGTTTAATCTGCAGGAGCGCGGGCAGTTGATGCTCGGCCATGGAACCGAGGTGTACGAGGGTATGGTGATTGGTATCCACGCCCGTGCCAATGATCTGATGGTCAACCCCCTGAAAGCTAAACAACTAACAAATATTCGTGCGGCCGGTACGGATGAAAACCTCGTGCTTACCACCCCGGTAAAGGTCACACTTGAATACGCACTTGAGTTTATCGACGACGACGAACTGGTAGAGGTAACACCGCAGTCGATCCTGATCCGAAAGCGTTTCCTCAAGGAACATGAACGCAAGAAAGCCGGCCGAGCGGCCTGATTTTGAACCCTGCGTTATTAGTTCATTCGGCTGTTGCTGAAATCCATTTTATGGAAATGGGCCGTGTAGGCGTTTATTTGTGCGTATTAGGCACATAATTGTACAAAAAACCATTAAGTCATGACAGTTAGTTGATAAATCTACTATTAGAAATAAGAGACTTCTTGCTATCGGATGTCATCCGGCCCATCTTCGCGATAATGAAATCTGCTCTCTGACTTCGATTGAGCCGAATTCCGCAATTTCGTTGCGGCGATACGACCTCCGGAAAAGCAGGCGAAGCTGGTCTCAACACGCAGACATGGTGTTTGCGCGACATACGACGATTGGAAAATTCTAAATGCCTACAGGTACAGTAAAGTTCTTCAACACCACCCGTGGTTTTGGTTTCATCGCGCCGGATGACGGCGGTAAGGATGTGTTCGTTCACGTGACTGCCGTTGAACAGGCCGGCATGGGAACCCTGACCGAGGGTCAGAAGGTTAACTTCCAAGTTCAGGACGACCAACGCGGCCCCAAGGCCGTCGATCTGTCGGCCGCCTAATTATTTGATGTTCCGGAGGGACCGGGCGCTAGCCCGGTCCGTTCTCCGGCCATCTCAATGTTCGAGATGAATCTCGAACGAGATAAATACGGCACTGTCGGCGATACTTTCGGATAACGAAGGCTAGGCAGGCCATGTTTACTTGTATCTATTTGAGCCAAGGCTGTTGTTCTACCGCTTTGGTAAACCAATCGTTGCAGTCGATTTGGTGGGGGTATTCTATGCTTCTCACTGTCGACCAGCCTGCGCTGACCAGCTAAGACGGAGGCTATTGTGAACAGCACGGCCCGGTCCTTTGAAGCGCCGATAGGTTATCTCGTTGATGCAGGAGAGCCTCCTGTCTTCTACCAGTCTGACATCGCGGGCGAGCGAACCAAGTTCGAGGGCGAACGCGAATTTCGTGCGATGACCGTTTTCAATGCGCGTCTGTTGCCGAATGATTTCTCGCTTGATGGTGAGGGGTTTGCATTTGTTTCACACACAACCGCCGTTACGGATTTTCAGGACGATGACCAGCTGGCTTCTGTCTATAACTCGGAGGCAGAGGCGCTTGTGTGCGCTCATACCGGAGCGTCGCGAGCTTTGGTCTTCGACCACACCCGCCGGTCGTCGTCCCAGTCCCTTCGTGAGGCTCACAACGCTCGCGATCCGGCAAACGCAGCACATACTGATTACACCGATTGGTCGGCTCGTAAACGGGTTGAAGATGTAATGGGAGATGAAGCCGATAAACTTCTCGCTCGCCGGTTTGCTATCGTGAATGTCTGGCGATCCCGAGCGGGTGTGATCGAGGAATGGCCGCTCGCCCTGTGTGCTTGGGACAGTGTCGACGACGCCCACTTGCACACGGTTGAACGGCGTGCGCACGACCGCGTCGGTCAGACCCGCCATGCCTCCTATGATGCCCGGAATGAGTGGTTCTATTTCCCGGAAATGGCTCCCAATGAGGCGATCCTTATCAAGAACTACGATACTGCGACTGATGGGCGCGCTCGGTATGCACTGCACACGTCCTTCGACGACCCTACCGCATCGGCGGATGCCGCGCCGCGTGAGAGCCTGGAGACTCGGGTCTTCGCATTCTTCGACGAGATTTGAGCCGAAGGAAGAAGATAGTTCGTCACACTTGTATTTAGGCAGACTTTCGGTGAACAGCGAATGCTTTCTTCAGCATGTCGGCCACTTGTGCCAGCGCCACGTTTCCTTGTTCACAGAACCCACCCATGTTGAAGAAACCGTGCACTACGCCGTCGTAGAGCTGGTAATGCACCGGTACACCGGCGTTGCGTAGCTTCGACGCGTAAGCCTTGCCCTCATCACGTAGCGGGTCGATTTGTGCGGCTATTATTAGAGCCGGCGCGAGTCCTGAGACGTCGGGTTCTAGGATGGGCGAAGCACGAGGGTTCAGCCGGTGAGCGCCCACATGCATGCCGATAACCCATTGTAGGGTACGATCGTCCAGGAACATCGTTTCCTCGATTCTGCTCGGCGGCAGGCCGCCCATGTCGATCATCGGATAGATTAGCGCTTGGATTAGGGGTTGGGCGGCGCCTTCACGTTTGGCCTCTTGCGCCACTGCTGCAGCGAGATAACCCCCGCCGCTATCGCCGGCAATCGCGATATACCCTTTATCGCCACCGATCTCTGCAGCATTCTTCTGCAGCCAAGTGAAGACGGTGAAGCAATCCTCTAGTGGTGCCGGAAAGGGATTCTCCGGAGCAAGGCGATATGCGGGGACGACGACGACGCAGCCTGCGTCCTCGGCCAGTGCCGTGTTGGTGCCCGCATAATCCTCGGGAGCCATCATGCAGCAGCCGCCGCCGTGGAAGTAAGCAACTACGGGGAAGGGGCCTTCGCCGGCCGGGGTGTAGATCTTGGTGCGGATATCGCCAGCGGGTCCCGGTATATGGATTTCGGTGACGGTTACGCCTTCCCTGATTGGCGGGTTGACCTTCTGCCAAAGCTGGCTAAACCCGTAACGGGTCTCCTCAAGGCCCACATCAACCGGGTGCGGCATACCAAGTTCAACCAGTCCGTCGATGAAAGTCTTGATCTGCGGATCGATATACATGGCGAGTTCCCCCCACTTTTTCTTTCTTGCATTAGAGGCATCACAGTTACCACCCGTTGAACGCGCGTTATCTAGTAGGGTTTCACCTCGGCCTGCCCCAGAGAATTGATGAGCACGGACTCATTCGGTGCGGGTTTGTCGTTGACCCGGTCGAGACACCAATCCGCGAGCATCGTATACCAGTTCTCGCCTAGATATGCGGCTGAGCCACCGCCGATCGCGTGTCGTTCACCCTCGTAGAAGACGAGTTTCTTGGGCACGTTCAGTTTATTGACGAAATCTTCAGAGCATTCGACTGGGCTGAGCTCTTCGTCCTGTCCTCCCTGCACGAGGATTGGGCATTTGATTTGTTCGACGATGGGGTCGAGCGAGAACTCGCTTATGAATTTGTCGAACTCGTTCTCATCGTCGTAGTCAGCCATGAACATGAAACGCAGTTTAAAAGTCGGAGCCGCCATGTTGAAAATCGTGTAGCAGCCAGGCTCGTGACATACGAACGACAGAGCCGCCCCTTTGACCTTGTCGCCGAGCTGGGCGGCCGCCTGTGCACCGAAAAAGGATCCGAAGCTTATACCGAATATAACCAGCCGATCTTTGTCGATATGGGGATGCTGGATTAGCCAGTCATAGACTGCTTGGGCTGCCTCCATATGGTTGTCTTTGGTAACGTAAAGGCCGTTGACGGGGCATTCGCCTTGTCCTGGCCCGTCATAGACGAAGCTAGCCATGCCGCGCTCGAGCATTTTGTCTCCATACATGGAGCACATGATTTCCTTTGAGCCGTCCATACCGTCGATGCCGATGGCACAGGGGAATTTTTCACCGTCTTTGGGTTCGTGGGGCAGGGCGAGGAAACCTGGTAGCACGCCGTCACCGAAGGGTATCTCTACGCGTTCGATTGGGCGGGGTGCAAACTCGATATACTTGTCGTAGCAATCGACCATGCGCCGGTTATAGTCTTTGTGTAGGTTATTCCCCTCGAAGATGGGCCAGCGAGCGGCCGAGTAGAGCAGAGAAGCGATGAAGTAGCTTTCTCTGGCCGAAACGAGGCGGTCTTCAGCTTCAAAAGCTATCGCCTTGAGTTCGCGGCGTTTTGCAGCACCTGCAAATTCTCGGTGCATGTCTGCGAATTTCTTGGTGCGCATGCCGACGGTGCGGAAGTCACCGACAGCGTCGGGGCCGCAAGGATACATGGTGTAGCCTAGGCGGGGCTGATCCCATTCCATGCCAACCGACGAGATAATAGCATCAAGAATCCAGCGTTGCTCTGCAAAACGTTTCATTTTCTGCTCGGTAAAGGCGCGCATCATGGTTGTTTCCCCCTCTGAGGTGCGATTATCAGAGAATTATCTGACCATAGGGCGGACACTTTGTCTTTATGAAATATTCTCTGTAGCGCCGCAGCCATGGTTGCTCGCTCCGACTGCAAAGATCGGCTAGCATGCTTGATACTCTCGTAGCCGTTCTAAGTGGAGAATCATTCATGCGTACGCCCGCCGCCGTCCGTCACCAAGAGATGAATTCTGGAAAGATCCCGGGATTGTTCCTGAAGCAGTTTCAGATGTCGAATATCAAAAAGGGAGAGACTGTAGCTTTGCTCTCGGACGTCACGACGCGCACTGAATATGTTGAGGCGGCGTTCGCTGCGGCTGATGAGATAGAAGCGGACTGCTATGAAATCCGCGTGAATATGATTCCGTCCTGGACGAAGGTCGGGGTCGATACGATCGGTCAAATCAGCGGTATGCTCGACGCACTTAAGGCTGCTGATATTGTGGTTGCGCTGCACATACCGCTGTTCACCAGCTGGCTACGCGATGTGATGGCCACCGGCACGCGGTTTCTTATGATCATCGACGCGCCCGACGATCTTGAGTTGTTGCTGGCACCAAAGGGTCTGAAGGAGGCCGTGAAGTACGCCGACGAGCGCTATACGGCGGCGAAGGAGGTTCGGGTCCTGAGTGATGCCGGCACCGATCTCACCTATACCCGCGGCGAATTTCCGGTGATGAGCCAGTGGGGCTATTCCGACGAGCCGGGTCATTTTGACCAATGGGGCGTGGGGCATATCCACACCTTCCCAGACGAAGGATCGGCGAATGGAACGGTCGTATTTGCGCCGGGCGATATTGTTATTCTGCCCTATTGCCGATACGTGCAGGATGAGGTTCGGCTGGAGGTGCGTGACGGATTCATTAGGAAGGTTGTGGGTGGCTTGGATGCCAAGCTGATGACCGACTGGCTGGATGACAACAAGCTCTCCGAAGACGATCTGGATCCGTATGCGGTGTCGCATCTGGGCTGGGGCATGAACCCACAAGCCCGGTGGTATAATATCGCGCTACATGGCGATAGTCCGGAACGGTCCCACGCGTCAGCGCGAGCGTTCCCGGGTAACTTCCTTTTCTCGACTGGGCCGAACACACAGGGTGGCGGATCGCGAAGCACCAATGGTCACTATGATGTACCGATGCGCGATTGCACAGTCATTCTGGATAACGAGATTGTGATAGAGCGCGGGGTAATTATCGATAATCAGATGATTGTTGGGCGCGAGACCCGCTGATGGGATTACGTGATTACGATACCTATCCGCCGCAAGAGCCGTTTTCGGAGATTGGCAGAAAATACCACCTTCGAGTTCAGGAACTTGGTGCCGGCGTGCCCGGTGAAGCCTTCGCCTATGGTGACGATCCCTATCAGGAGGTCGCGGTGTTTGTGTCGCCAAATCCAAATGGTGCGGTGGTCGCGTTTATGCATGGTGGAGGTTGGACAAACGGTTACAAAGAGTGGCTGGCATTCATGGCTCCGCCGCTGACGGCTGCGGGGATCACTTTCGTTAGCATGGGTTATCGCCTCGCCCCGGCGGCGACTTGGCCCGCAGGTGTCGAAGATGCGGCCGCCGGGATCGCATGGGTGTATGCGAATATTGCCGAACATGGTGGTAACCCCGATCGCATCTTCGTCGGTGGCCACTCGGCGGGTGGGCACCAGGCGAGCTGGCTAGCGGTGCGGTCTGACTGGCAACAGTTGGTGGGCGTACCCGGCAATGTCATCCGCGGTGCGTTGCCGGTCTCGGGTGTTTACGATTTCACCGAAGGCAACGGTATGCCGTTACGCCCGCGTTTTCTCGGTGACGGATCGGCCAACGCCAAAGATGCGAGCCCTATCCGAAGCATCGCCAACACACCGCCATTCCTGATGGCATGGGGTGATGCGGACTTTCCCCATCTCATTGTTCAAGGTGAAGCGATGGCGGACGCACTAAGGTCCTCAGGTGCTGAGGTGGAAACCGTTTGTCTCACCGGGTGCGACCATCTCGAGGCCTCATATGCCTGTGGTGACCCGGAGGCCTTGTGGATTATTAATTTGTTGGCTTGGATAGAGAACAATCGGGATTAGATTGTTCTATTTTAAATCTTGGGATTTTCAGCTGGTTCGGTTGGTCGCTGTTCGCGATTCCGCCTAGGAGGGAATCAGGTCCGGCATGATGTCCTCTAACGCGTCGGCGACTATACCAGCGGCGGTTTCTGCTAGGAATCGAATATCCTCACGCTCGCTCGCTAGGCTCGATAGCCAGTGAAGGTGGGCGAGTGCGAAGCCGTCGCCTGCATTAGCCCAGATATCGTCAGGCTCGAGATCAACATCATTCAGATCACACACGCGCATTGCGAACGGGGGTGGGCCTAGATGTGCGATCCACGGCATCAGGTCCGTGTCGCAGCTCTCGCTGTCATGAAATATCCCGGCTACGAAGCCAACCGGTACATCCTCGGGCTGCAACTCCGCAGATGACGGGTTGAATGGACGTGCAGGCAGAGCCAGTAGGCGGGTGACATCCTCGTGCTGTATCGTTTTGATACCCATCGCTACCACTTGGGCCACCTCACGCGGATCTGCCGGGCGTGGTTCGACAAAGATTAGGTTGCCAACGGCATAGCGGTTGTCGTCTTCGAGTGGGAAATAGAGATCGTTCAAATCGCCGGACGGCATCAAGTCCTCGGGTCTATGGATCACCCGAAGAAAGAAGGTTGGTTCCTCAATATGGATTAGCCAGATATCATCGCCGTCCTCGGCGAATTCGGGCCACCCGAACAAACGTCCAACTATAAAATGTGCCATGCGCTCTGGGTGCCAGATGCTCCCGCGCGACGCAAGCGAAACAAGGGTTGCCGACGAGCCCTCGTTCCTAGAAAGATACTGAAAAAGGGGGAGTGAAAACGATGAAAGCCCAAATTCTGCATAAGGCGGGTGTGCCATTTAGCTTGGAAGACGTGCCCGATCCCGAGCCGGGACCCGGCGAGGCCGTAGCAAAAGTGCTCGCCTGCGGGGCGGGTCTTACCATCCATCACGTGCGCGCTGGGCGTGCTGCCGCAGAGTTCCCGATAATCATTGGGCATGAGATTACAGGTGAGATAGTTGAGGTGGGGGCTGGCGGCGACACTGGTGGGTTGAAGGTGGGCGACCCCGTCACTTCCTATTTCTATCTGACCGACGGCGAGGACAAGTGGACCCGTCTCGGCCATGATCCGATTTCGAACGCCAATGCTGGCTATATTGGCCGCCAAATCCACGGTGGGTATGCGGAGTTCATCAAGCTTCCGGTGCGCAACTTCGTCAAGCTACCCGAGGAGCTTGACTGGAAGGGTAAACCGGCTGACGTGGGGGTAATCACAGACGCGATCGCCACTCCCTACAAAGTGCTGTCGCGCGCCCGCGTCGCGCCAACCGACACGGTCGCAGTGTTCGGCGCGGGCGGCGGCCTAGGTGTGCATCAGATCATGATGGCGAAATGGGCTCATGCTCGGGTTGTCGCTGTTGACGTGATGGCCGACAAGCTCGAGGTCTGCAAGGAGTTGGGTGCCGACATGGTGGTCGACGCTTCTGGCGACAGCGTGGTTGAGGAGATACTGGACCTTACCGATGGCGCGGGTGTCGATGTGGCCATTGACTATGTCTCGACCCAGTCGACCGCCGAACAGGCAGTAGGCAGCCTAGGAATTCGTGGGCGGTTTGTTACCCTCGGTGGTGCCGGGCAACCCTTTACCGCGCCGGCGCCAGCGATGTTGGCTAAGGAACTCGAGCTTCTTGGCAGCCGCTACTGCACCCGCCAGCAGGTGGTCGAGTCCCTTGAGCTATGTGCGCGCGGTGACGTCTGGCCCCTAGTTACCGAGACTTATCCGCTGGCTGAGGCCGAGACGGTGCACGCTCGACTCGACCAGGGGCTGGTCACCGGCCGAGCAGCCCTGGTGATGGAGTAGTCAGTTAGCCTTAATTGGGTTGCTCAGGAGCCCAATCTTTGTGACCTCAACCTCAATCGTGTCGCCATCCTTCATCCACAAAGGCGGTGTGCGCCCTAGGCCGGCGCCGCTCGGCGTGCCGGTTGCTATCACGTCGCCCGGTACTAGTTCGGTGAAGCTCGAGATATAAGCAATGAGTTTCGGGATCGAAAAGATCAGGTCATCGATCCCGGTGTGCTGCACCACTTCGCCGTTGAGCCGGGTCTCTAGGGTTAGTTCGGCCGGCTCGGGTATCTCGTCTGCTGATACAATGCAGGGTCCGAAGGCGCCCGACTGGAAGAAGTTCTTCCCTGGCATATATTGCGAGGAGTGGCGCTGATAGTCACGAAGTGTTGCGTCGTTGTAGATCGAGTACCCGCCTACGTAGCTAAGCGCGTCGGCCTCCGAGACCCGGCGTGCGGTCTTGCCTATGATGGCGGCAAGTTCGCCCTCATAATCAAACTTTTCGGATTCTTGAGGCAGCAGGATCGGGTGGTCATGGGGCACATGGCTGTTGGGCCATCGCGCGAAGAGGGTTGGGTGATCGGGAAGATCGACACCGGCTTCTTTGGCATGTTCGCGGTAGTTCCAGCCGACGCAGATGATCTTGTCAGGGTTGCGGATTGGCTCGAGCAGGGTGATGTCGGAGGCAGGGAAGTCGGCGGCCTTGCCAACGGTGCCGCCGAACCCAGTATTAATGTATTCGGCGACCTTGGCCTTGGCCGCGTCGTCAGCTGCCATATAGTCGCGTAGGGTTGGGATACTGGTCCCGAACTCGGCGCCCAGGTCGATCACGCCGCCGTCAGCAGCATAGGTACCCCAAGAATCTCGATTAACTACTCGATAACTGATGAACTTCACGACATCCCCCGTTAGATAGTCCGATTTTTATATTTAGCTGCTCGCGGCTGCCCGCAACATGTTGCGGGCAATCACGATTTGTTGGATTTGTGACGTTCCCTCGTAGATACGCAATAAACGAACGTCCCGATAGAAACGTTCTATCGGGTACTCTGCCATGTATCCAGCACCGCCGAAAATTTGTACGGCCCGGTCGGCAACCCGCCCGACCATCTCGGTACAGTAGAGTTTACAGCAGGCTGCTTCCGTAACTATGTTCTCGCCGGCATCGAAGCGGCGGCCGGCATCCTCGACCATCGTCCTGCCGGCGTAGGCCTCAGTCCGGCTATCGGCCAGCATTGCTTGAATGAGCTGGAATTCGCCGATCGGTTTACCGAACTGCTGGCGTTCGCAGGCGTATTGCACGCACTCTTCGATAAGGCGTTCCGCAATGCCCGTGGCGATTGCACCCATGTGCAGTCTCCCGCGATCAAGAACTTTCATCGCGGTCTTGAAACCACGGCCCTCGACGCCACCGATCAGGTTAGAGGCGGGTACCCGACAATCGTCGAACACGACGTCGGCCGTGTGAGCTCCCTGTTGACCCATTTTCTTGTCATGGGGCCCAACAGATAGGCCAGGGGTTTTGCGCTCGACTATGAATGCTGATACGCCGCGCGCGCCAGGCTCGTCCGGGTTGGTGCGTGCCATAACGGTGAAGATACCCGCATGGGGAGCGTTGGTAATGTAGCGTTTGGTGCCGTTGAGAACGTATTCGCCTCCATCGCGTCGCGCGGAGGTACGCAGCGCTCCGGCATCCGAACCGGCCTCGGGTTCGGTTAGAGCGAAGGAGGCGATGATGTCACCGCTGGCAAGCTTTGGTAACCAGTGGGTCTTCTGTTCGTCGGTTCCATCGATGACGATGCCCTGTGAGCCGATACCCACATTGGTGCCAAAGACTGAGCGGAACGCGGGCGAGGTCCAGCCTAGTTCATGAACAACGCGAACCTCATCCGAGACGGATAAACCGAGCCCGCCATACGCCACAGGAATAGACAGCCCGAAAAGCCCCATCTCGCGCATCTCTGTGATGATATCTTCTGGTACAGCGTCGTTTTCTGCGACCTCGGCCTCGCGTGGCACCAAACGTTCGCGGACGTAACGGCGGATTGTTTCGAGAAGCTGGGTACGGGTTTTTTTATCGAGTGCCATCGAATCTACTCTTGTTTGAATGGGGCCTTGGGTATTTATATGTCCATTGGGTACGAAAGTTCACCCGCCGCTGGTTAATTTGGCCATTATTCGAGACGCTGCGATACCTTCGGCGCTTTGGTACGTAATTGTGTCAATTGATTAGAGAGGACGCCCGATGTCTGAGGATTACGCGCAGGTGCCCGTTCCGGATAATACTCCGAGCCCAGCCTATTTTGCTCATATCGTTCTTTACACGAAGAATGCACCGGAGATGGTGGACTGGTACTGCAAGGTACTGGGTGCAAGAATAACCGCGAATTCGAAAGGGCTCGCGTTTCTGACCTATGATGATGAACATCATCGGGTCGCCATCATTCAGCGTGATGATTTAGATGACAGGGTGCCCAACACGGTTGGCTTGGCTCATTTCGCATACACCTATCAATCGCTCGCCGAGCTAATTAAAATTTATGAGCGTCTGAAAGAATTTGAGATCGTACCCTACCGGCAAATTAACCATGGGCCGACGACGTCGCTGTATTACCATGATCCCGATGGTAATGCGGTCGAATTACAGACTGATAATTTTGAAAATGTTGAGGCACTGAACACATGGTTCGCGACGGGGGCATTCGATCGCGAACCCATCGGTGTAGATATCGACATGGACGAACTGGTCGAGCGCTATCAAGCGGGCGAACCGGAATCTGATCTCAAAAAGCCCCGTCAGGACTAGCGCGGTACTGAGCTAAAGTTAGGAGATACCAATGGGAATGCTGGTCGACGGTGCCTGGATCGATAACGATGCCACGGCACGTGAAGTTGCGACGGATGGAAAGTTCCAGCGTACCGAAAGCCAATTTCGTAGCTGGGTGACGGCTGATGGCTGCCCTGGGCCCACAGGGGATGGTGGGTTCCTGGCTGAGCCGGGGCGTTATCACTTATATCTGGCCTACACTTGTCCCTGGGCTCATCGCGCTCTGATCTTCCGTGCGATCAAGGGGCTCGACAGTGCCATCACCGTATCCATGGCCCAGCCGGGACGCCACGAGCAGGGCTGGACCTTTGCCGACAATCCCGACTTCCCCGACTGCCCGCCCGATCATGTTAACGGCTTCAAACACCTGCATCAGGCCTATACCGCCTCTGAAGTTGATTACACGGGAAAAGTCACTGTGCCGACCCTGTGGGACAAGCAAACTAGCCAGGTGGTGAATAATGAATCCTCCGAGATTATCCGGATGTTCAATGTAGCGTTCGATGCTTTCACCAATGCAACGGAGGATTATTACCCCGCCGATCTGTGTGCCGAGATCGATACGATCAACGCGCGTGTCTACCACACGGTGAACAATGGCGTGTATCGCGCCGGCTTCGCTTCGTCCCAGGAAGCGTATGAGGAGGCGGTGGTAGCGCTGTTCGACACCCTAGACGATCTTGAGAAACTGCTCGGGACTCAGCGTTATCTCGTTGGCGATCGGCTGACCGAGGCTGACTGGCGGTTATGGGTCACCCTAATCCGCTTTGATGCCTGCTATGTGGGCGCATTCAAGTGTAACATCCGCCGGATCGCCGATTACCCGAACCTTACCAACTTCACCCGCGAACTATACCAGATCCCGGGTATATCCAAGACCTTCAGCTTCGGCTACGCGAAGTTGAACTATTACGGTATCGAGCGGGTGAACCCGAACGGCATCATCCCAGTCGGGCCGGAAGACCAGGAAAGCTTCTACAGCATGCCCCATGACCGGGACCGGTTTCCGGCAGCCGACTAGAGGGAAACGCGATGATCGATAAGGAACTCTTTGAGAAGGGGTCGCAGATCCGCCGCGAAGTAATGGGCGATGAGCGCGTTGACGCTTCCATGTCCAATCTCGACGACTTCAACCGCGACTTCATGGAGCAGTTCATAACCGAGATGGCCTGGGGTGCAGTATGGGGTAGGGACGGGCTGACGCGTCAGCAGCGTAGCCTTCTAAATCTCGGGATGCTTGCCGCGCTTGGTCGGATGACTGAGTTCGAGGGCCATTTCCGTGGGGCTATCAACAACGGGGTGACCCGAGAAGAACTGCGTGAGGCCTTACTGCAAATCACCATGTATTGCGGCGCGCCTTGCGGTATGGAAGCCTTTCGGGCCGCTACTAAAATCCTGAAGGAAATGGATCTGGCGTCGGACTAACGAACCGACCATATAAGTTAGCACGACCTATCGATACTAACGCTCCTTGGATAATGCGGCGCACCGGTTCAGCATGACCCTCTCGCAGAAACTCGTCTGTTAGGGCTAACTAGAGAATTTCATAGACCTTGTAGACGGGCCCCTCGGGGAAGCGATGGCCCGTTGCTACGGCGACGATCCGGTTCAACCAGTCATACTTGTCCGACCCAGTCTCGAACCAGGGAGTATTACGGAAGTAATATTCCGATGGATCGACCGGCTCGCTCTTGGCGAGCCGGTCGAGCACTTCCTGCGGTCCGTGACGAACGCCACGGTAGGTCATAAGGATATGGTGATTGTCGTCGGTCACTAGCGTCAGGCGCACATCCATCTGCCAGGTGCCGTCATTACGGATAAGAATCCAGTCACCTGCGGGGATTGGCGCAACGGTACCATTCATCTTTGGCCCCTCGAACGTACCGCCGTTGATGCCGGCGATTATCCGTGTGCCGTAGGGCGTGTTCTCGAGAATGGTTGGCGTGGCCACGTTGAACTTGGCCGTGAAAAGATGCTCGCCCCGCAATTTGGGGAGTTCGATTTCACTCATGCGATTTTCCGTGTTTGATAATGAATTTAGTGCCGCTCATGTGTGATTGAATCTGGCCTGAGCTGTGCGTCATACTTGCATCGGATTGTGTCCAGCGTTGGGCGCTCAGGTAAATGCCTTGAACGTGAGTGTTGTGAAGGTATCGGTTACGCCGGACAGGGTCTGTATATCGTTGGTGATGAAATGGCCGATGTCCGCATCATCGGTCAGGTAGCATTTGAGTAGAAGATCGAATTGACCCGATGTGGAGTAGACTTCCGAGACCTGGTCGATACTCAGCGCCGCCTCGTCAGCCACGTCATACGCGCGGCCCAGTTCGCATTTCACCTGAACAAAGATTGTCTGCATGGAATTACCGTTCGTTGCGGGAGTGTCTTGGCAGACTAGCGTAATAGAAACGCGGGGGTCTCGTCTTTCCCGAATGCAAGGTCCCCGTCATCTTCACGGTTATCCTTTTGCTGCCTTTGCTTCTTAGCTGGTTCATTGGCCTTTGTATTGCCACGTACAGGCTCGCTCGGCGCTTTTGGTTTGCGTGCCTTGCGGGGCTTCGTGTCGTCATCTTTCGAAGCCGGCGATACTAATTCATTCTCGGTTTCTGGCTTCGTTCCTGGTCTAGTCCGGTAGCTAGAATTCCTGCGGCTGCGTCGGCGACGCGGGCGCACCTCTGCATTTTCGTCGTTGTTCGCCTTCCCCTCGGGCTTTTTGCCATCGTCGTCAGTTGAGTCCGGTGCGCCTTTAAAAATAGGTGGGATGGGTTTGCCTAATAGCCGTTCGACGCCACCCAAGAACTTCGCATCGTCCCGGGTCGTCAGCGTGTAGGCGTGACCCTCATTACCGGCACGTCCGGTCCTGCCAATGCGATGGATGTAATCCTCTGCATGCATGGGCACATCAAAGTTAAACACGTGACTCATGTTGGGAATATCTAGCCCGCGAGCTGCGACGTCGCTGGCTACGAGAAGTTCAATATCACCGTCCCGAAACTTTGCTAGGGTTTCCATGCGTGAGCTCTGGTGCATGTCGCCATGCAAGCCGGCGGCGTTAAAACCATGGTTGCGCAGCGACTTTTCAAGTGTTGCGACGTCGCGCTTGCGATTGCAGAAGACGATGGCATTTTTGACTTTACTCTCGCGGATCAAACTTCGTAGCGCCGCACGTTTTTCTTTAAAACCGCCGTTCACGCGCAAAAGGCCCTGAATTACGGTGTCTGCCGCGGACGCTTGGCGGTCTACCTGCACCGTACGCGGGCTCATCATGTAGGAATCGGTTAGCCGTTTTATTTCCGATGGCATCGTTGCGGAGAACATCGCTGTCTGGCGGATCTGCGGCAGTAGCTTGATGATGCGTTCCACATCGGGGATAAAGCCCATGTCCAGCATCCGGTCTGCTTCATCCACGACCAGTACCTTTATATCGGCCAGAAGCACCTTTCCGCGCTCAAAGTGGTCAAGGAGCCGGCCAGGGGTCGCGATAAGGACGTCTACCCCTCGGTCGAGCTTGTCTTCCTGGTCGGAGAAGGATACGCCTCCAATCAGCAGCGCCATACTCAGCTTATGGTTCTTGCCATAGACCTCAAAGTTCTCGGCGACTTGTGCCGCGAGTTCTCGCGTCGGCTCTAGGATCAGGCTGCGCGGCATCCGAGCGCGGGCCCGTCCGGTGGATAGAATTTCTATCATCGGTAGAGTGAAACTGGCGGTTTTTCCGGTACCTGTTTGTGCAATACCGATAATGTCGCGTCCCATAAGAAGATTTGGAATCGCTTCCGCCTGGATGGGTGTGGGGCTCTCGTAACCCGCCGAACCAATGGCGTTTAATAGTGGGTCGCTGAGACCCATTTCCTTAAATTGCATATTGCTCGTCTGCGTTGAAATCGCGGCCATAGCGCGCGTTGTTCGGAAAATGATCCGGAAGCGTCTGAAAGTCCAGTGATTCCATAGGGTGTTGCATGGATTGGTGGATTCTGAAAAAACGGAGTATGGACGAAACACCAAGTGATCTGGACCACATTGTCGCCGATGCGCGCCAGCGCCATCGCGCTGGTGAACTAGATGCGGCCGCTGAACTCTATGAGTTGATTCTTGCGCAGTTGCCCGATCATCCGGAAGTTCTGCAGTTGAAAGGTATCCTGGTTGCACAATCGGGTGAGATGGGGAAAGGCCTTGAGCTGCTCGAACGAGCTGTTGAGTTGGCGCCGGAGAGTGGGCCGATTCGTGCTAATCTGGCCAAGCTGCGGCTTGATCTCGGTGATGTTATAGGCGCCATTTCGGCCTATGAGACGGCCCATGCGTGTGATCCGAACAATCCGGAGATCGCATTCAATTTAGCTGGGGCTTTGGTCATGTCGGGCCGGCAGGCCGAGGCGATCGCTTGTCTAGAGTCAACACTGGACGTAGCCCCCTGCCACCCGGGCATTCTGGCAAATCTCGGTAACCTCTACCGCCAGAATGGTCGATACGAGGAATCCCGGGATCTATTAGAACGCGCCGTCAAGGCTGCACCGGATGATCCCGAGATGCTTCACAGTCTTGGTGTGACCCTGTCCTCGCTGCGCGAATATGAAGGTGCGTCGGCGTGTTTTCGAGCGGCGCTGGGCGCTGATCCTGGATTTATTAGGGCCGCCGCACAGCTGTTTTTCGCTGGGCTACACGCATGCGACTGGTCGGATTATTCGAATCTCGTCGAGAATTTCCGGCGCTTGCTCTCCGCTGACCCAAAATTAGTTGCTGAGTTATCGCCATTTATCGCCCTTTTTTTACCCTTCTCCCAAGACGAATTGAATCTGATTGCTACCGCGCGGGCGAGATTGTCTTCCATCTCTGCGGGGGAGCGTACGGTAGTACCGCCAACGCCCGAGCGCCTACGAATCGGTTACTTGTCTGCGGATCTGGGGAGCCATCCAGTCGGTCGGCTGCTCGCCGACGTATTGCCGCGCCATAATGCGGCCGAGTTTGAAGTGACGGTTTTTACTCTTTCGTCAGCGGATGGCAGTGAAGTCCAGAAGGCGATCCATTCTGGTGTATGTCGGATCGAGGATGTTTCTCGGTCGTCAGCAGCTGAGGTTGTTGCGTGCATCCGGGCGGCGGATATCCATATCCTGGTTGATCTGGGTGGATTCACGCTGGGAGCACGCCCCGAAATCCTCTCCGCACGGCTGGCCCCATTGCAGGTCGGCTGGCTCGGATATTGCGGGTCAATGGGGGGACTGAACGATGTTCTGCTAGCCGATCCGGAGGTGCTTCCGCCCGAGCTAGCACCCTGTTTTCATGAGGCGGTCGCATACCTACCGGGTAGCTTCATGCCGCTCAACCGCTTTGATCAGCCGACCGCGAGCGCCGGCACCCGCGTCGACCATGGCCTGCCCGCGGAGGGCTTTGTCTACTGCGCCTTCAATGCGCCAGCCAAGATCGACCCCGAGACCTTTGCAGCGTGGATGGAGATCCTAGCTGCTGTCGATGGTTCCGTACTCTGGGTTCGAGAAAATGCGCCGACAACATCCAACAACCTTCGTGCGGCGGCCCGACTTGCCGGTATCAATGCCGACAGGCTTGTTTTCGCGCCTACGGAACCGGAGATGGCGGATCACCTAGCGCGTCACTGTCACGCCGACCTGTTTCTTGACACTTTCGTCTATGGTGCCCATTCAACTGCCGCTGACGCAATTTCCCAGGGTGTTCCGGTGTTGACCAGAGCCGGGCCGGCCATGCCAGCGCGGGTTGGTGCAAGCCTGTGCCGGACCTATGGACTGGGCGATCTAGTGGTCAAAAGCACCGCGGAATATGTCGCGACCGCGATTGCCGTAGCCGCTGACCATTCTCGGGCGGCCAACTACCGCAGCGTTCTGGTGTCTGTGCTTGACACTGTCGAAACGAGCGAGAAATTTGTGCGCAAGCTTGAAAGTGCATACGAAATGCTCTGGCGCGCGCGTTGTTCGGAAACCTTAGAGCCCGGAACAATAATCCCACCGGGTGACACATCATGAGCTACGCAGATTTTCGTGATTGTTCTATCTACTGTCTATACGTCCAGTTCAGATACAAATTTGGCATTTTCCTGAATGAATCGAAAGCGCATCTCGGCCTTCCGGCCCATCAGTTGTTCGACTAGCTGTGCCGTGGTCTTGGCTTCGCGCGCCCGAGACCTGTCGGTGTCCGTTGCGCTTGGCAGAGCGACCTGTATTAGCTGGCGTTTTCTAGGATCCATGGTCGTCTCGCGCAGTTGCACTGGTGGCATTTCGCCGAGCCCTTTAAATCTACTGATTTCTACTTTCCCTGCGCCGGAGAAGTGCTCATCCATCAGGCGTTCACGGTCCAGATCATCAAGCGCGTAGACCACATCGCCGCCGCGTGCCAGCCTGTAAAGTGGGGGTACTGCTAGGTACAGATGTCCCTCAGTTACCAGCTTGGGCATCTCCCGATAGAAAAATGTCATCAAGAGCGACGCGATATGGGCGCCGTCGACATCTGCATCGGTCAT